>JBAXVB010000289.1:0-5105 GCA_037129415.1 Deltaproteobacteria bacterium | reverse complement strand
CTGCCGATGCTGGCGGTTGATCCCATGGATGATCTGGCGGATGTATTTGAGGGAGAAATTCTGAATCTGCCGTCACTTCTTGACCGGTACAAGGCGTATCTGGTTCGAATGAAGGCAAAAGGACTGAATCCTTTCAAAGATCAGCCCCGAAGAACCGATCTGCATTACACCGAAGCAGTCGGACATTTTCATCTTTATGCCTGGATGAAACAGGCAGTAGAAGATGTCTGTGTGATCAGCCCGGAGTTTCCAACCGGAAATGGCAAGGTTGATCTTCACTTAAAATGCAGGGATAAATTCGGAATCATTGAGATAAAAAGCTTTAGAAGTCATGCCAGAACACAGACCGGTATTTTGCAAGCCGCATCTTACGCGCGCAGCCTGAATCTGACATCCGTGACAATAGCCCTATTTGTTCCGCTGGATGACGCATCTGTTCTGGCATCCCTGTCCAAAGAAATCCAATGCGACGGGGTGGTCGTAACGGTTGTGGCCATCGGGTGGACATAAGAACAGACAAATGATAAGGGTGCAATATGCTAAGAAATCACCTGTTTCTACTGAGATTTTTGGTTATCCTTAATCTGATGTTTCTGTTTCAAAGCTATCCATCCATGGCGGCTTCCCCGGAGAAGCGCGTAGCTCTGGTGATAGGCAACAGCGCCTATCAGAACACGCCGCCCCTTGCCAATCCCCGGAATGATGCAACGGAGATGGGAAAGGTGTTGAAGCGGATCGGGTTTGATGTGGATGTAGTTGTGGATGCTACAAAACCACAGATGGATCAGGCTCTGAGACGATTTGGGAACAATTTGGCCGGGTCAATTGCAGCCGTGTTTTATTATGCCGGACATGGAATACAGGTAGATGGAATCCGCATAGGTCCACAAGTATTGGCATTTTATCATAACCTATTGAATTTGAGACCTTTATTTAATAATCAGAAAAAATTGAAATCATCTCCTGTTTTCAAATGGTTAGACATATCCGAACTGAAGATGCCAAAACTTGTGGACCTATGCGGTCTTATCACCTGGGTTCATGAGGCCCTGGCTATCCTCAAAATTGAAAATTATCTATAGCGTAGCATCAGCAATAATTTGCTCGACGGTGTATGGGCAAGACAAAGGAAAAACAGATTCCGGCAAACCAGTTTCATCCGCCGCTCTCTGCCTTGCAACTCGGTAAGTCTCATCAATTATAATTTCAAGGTTATGCTTCAAACTGGGATTGTCTTTCAGCACAAAATCAATATCCATTCTTTGAGTGTTTATAGTACTTTTCCAGCTTCCTGAACGCCGATCCGTTTGATAATCCCATTTCAGGAGATGCATTAACAAAACAGTCAATCTACTTCTTAACTCCCTCTTTTCAGAACGACCCATCGACTCTATTTCCTCAATCAAGTTTGGAATATCAAGCTGTGACAGCGCACCGGCCTTCATAAGCTCCGTCTGTTCCTGTGTCCACTGGTAAAAATCTTGTTCGTATAACATGGTATCCTCTGGTTTTTGAAAAGTGTTTATAGAAAAATCCGGTAATCAGAAACATTCAGCACACCTGCCAAAATCTCAGCTCGCTTCCGGCCCACTTGCCGCTTGCCGGTCTCCATTTCGCTTATATGCCGTTGTGGTATGCCGGTTTTTTCGGATAGCTGCTTCTGAGTCAATTCTTCTCGCAACCTGGCACCTTTTAGAACGGTTCCCTTTTCATTCCCTGTAAATTCAGGAAACACCAAACGCCATGAAATACCGTCCTGGTTATCCACAAAGCCTATAGACCGCATCAATTTAATGGCCTTGTGCTTCAAGTCATCCGGCCCTGTAAATGTCAGTGTAACGTCAATAGCGCGCGCCTTCGTGTGTTCCAACATATCTCACCTCAATCAGATTGATTTTCTTGTCAACTACTTCCCAAACGGCAACAAAACGGGGTTTGCCTTTCCTAATGTGGCAATGGTGAAGGGTCTCATCCAGTTTTCCGTAATTTGGCCAGTTTCCACGGATAGGCCCGGTCTGTTCAATCTCTGCCAGAAGATAAAAAAGCCGGGTCTTGACGTTCACAGATAAACGATTAATCTGCTTTTCTGCCCTGGTTGACAGGATAACTTGCCACGTCATGATGATATACCTTTTTTATATATTGTCAATTACAATAACATCATCCGGCCCGCCCTGTCATTGGAATAACATTTGACTTAACTGGATTCATCCGATCTTGAAGCCGGTTTAATGCGTTTTCAATATGCTCATTGCTAAGGTGTGAATATCTTTCAGTCATGGCCAGCGTCTTATGGCCAAGAACATTCTGAATTGTTGGAAGGTCAGCCCCGGACATGGCCAACTGTGAAGCGCAGGAATGACGTAGGGTGTGAAAAACGACTTTCTTCTTTCTGTCAGTGACACCAGTATTCAATCCCAGGTGGTCAACCGCTCGATTGAAGGTCTTGGACACAAAATTGATTTTATTGTTATGCTTTGATTGAAAGACAAGGCTGTTATGATCCCCAGGTTCCATTTCGTTAAACATCTGATGAACGATTGCAGGGAATGTTTTTTTATTTCATCCAGAAGCGCACCGGCTTCATCTGGTGATAGAAAGCGGATTCTCTTGTTGTCGAATTTTTGAAGTTTAACACGCTTTGTTGGGGATTCTCCGTCATAGATATTTCGGTCTTTCGCGTAATTATAAACCTGCCGGATGACAGCAAACGTATATTCAATTGTTCGGATAGCGCGGCCTGCTTTCTGTATTGTGGAGACCACGTTTCTTCCCCGCGCGTAGGAAAAGCGCCCAGAGAAACACCTGAATGTAATCCGATTAAGTTTCTTCCCTGCGCACGGGGGTGCTTCTTTGCTGCGATGTCACGGGAATCACCTTTTGGCACTTCCGGTAAATTTTCCGGAAGTCCAGCTTCATGTTGATTGCCATGATAAACAGCCTGCCTCGCCTTCACGCTTTGCCCCTTTTTGGGTTTGTTATGCCAGCGTCCGGTGATACTGGCCAGATTCCTTCGTCGCGCCGATCCGCTTATGGTGGCTGTAGATGGTATTCACAGCACACCTGCCGCCCTTGATTGCTCAGTCGCGCAGTCAAGTTTAATTTGTGATTTTCGTTGATGCAAAGCACCACCATATCGCATCTTGGTTATCGGTCAACTTGCGCCACGGGGATTTTCCTGCAACAGCGATCTGTTCTTCAAAGAAGTATTGGAATGCAAGCAAATTTGTTGCTTCATCCAGGGTTTTTTTGATTTTGTCTTGTCAAATCCGACTACTTCGGGTTAATCCGGTCAATAGTCGCAAGTTCAATCCTGTCTTTGTCTGTCATATCTTCACCCTCCCTGCCAAGCATTCTTGAGTGAACTGCTGGAATGCCAAAAGTTCAACAGGAACACGGCTGCCCGGCATCTTTGGCATGGCTTTCTTTTCCCTCAGTTCGTGAAAAGGTATCCGCTGTTCATCAGTCAGTCCAAACCATGCGGCCTTGATCTTGTTCCGTTTTGTAAAATCCTCAAAGCCGTTATCAGTCACAGAAGAAGATATTCCAGTTGTCAGTTTAACCGGCTGTTGGATTTCCGGGTTCAATTCCCCTGATGTCGGGGGAATTGGTTCCGGTGGTTCCCTGTTCGGTTCCTTTCGGGATACTTTCAGGTTCTTTTTTGTCCTGCAGAAGAGACAATGGCCCATCGGCGGCTGGCTGTTGCAATATCATCTGATGACACTGGTTCCGGGTTCTGCAGAAGGAAGAATATTGCCCGTGTGTCCGTCTTGAAGACCGGATTCGATATGAGTTGATTAACGAGGATATCAGGTATTTCCATCTGGCGCCTCCTTTATGGCTGCTTGCAGTTCCTCAGATATTCTTCATCAACCGGCTCAAGAATGTTTTCTTCGGGACCACCCAGTATATCACTGTTATCATAAGGCAATCCCTCTCAAAAACGGGGAAATAAATCAGTAATGACGATCTGCCCGGAACGGTGATCAAGGCCGATGATTCATTTGATCTTCAGGATATTTGATGGTAGAAGGATGATGGACTGTGATGGACGATGAGTGCAATTGCGAATGTATCCTCAGTGCTGGTTCAATCTGCAAGATTGAACCAAAACATTATCAAATGATTCAGGTTGCAAGCCTGAATCAGCAAAGAAGCATAAATTTTCATCATTTTGGGTTATCATACGGGTGATTTAATGTTTAATGGAATCCATGATAAGCACAGATTTTTGAATAAACATCTCCGCACGGTGGCAGTAACTACCCCCCCCATATAACTTATTGTATTTACGCAATAATATTGCTTTCACGCATCTGCGACAGCCCATTAAGACGATTTCCAACAAAGAATATATGGCCTTGATCATCGTTTCGGCCGGTTGGGTTTATTTCGTAGGGGCGAATCTTGTATTCGCCCTTACTATTGCCCGATGGCATCCCGCCCAACCGCGACATGGCGTTTTTAAATGGCACGCTCCAACTGATGGAGCCTTCCGCTCCACGCGGGCAACGCCTGCTAATAGATTTCTTCTTGTGCTCCCTGGCCCAGGATCAGCGAGAACGGGCCATCTGAAATCTAACCCCTCAACCAGGGAGATACACAATGACTATCAAGAATAACCGACCCGAACAAGCCGCCCCTTTTTCGGCGGATATGACAGGTGCACCGCAAGCAGGTTCACTTCGATTGAGCCAGGTGCAGGCAGAGCAGGCCTTGCGTCGGCAAGCCGAAGAAATCGCCATGGAAAATGCGACGTTATCGCCGGAAAACCTCAATGCCCTGTCTTCCGAAGAAACCCGGCAGACGCTTGATGAGTTGCGGATTCATCAGATTGAGTTGGAGATGCAAAACGAGGAAATGAAGCGAACGCAACTGGAGCTGGTAGCTTCGCGGGATCAATACTTTAACTTCTACGATCTGTCGCCAGTGGGATATTTCACCTTGAATGAAAAGGGGCTGATCCTGGAGGCCAACCTCACCACCGCGACATTGCTGGGCATGGTACGGAGCGAGTTGGTCAAGAAGCCGATCTTCCGGTTCATTCACAAAGAGGACCAGGACATCTACTACCTGCACGGTAAACAGCTCTTTGAGACCGGTAA
>JBAXVB010000288.1:0-5120 GCA_037129415.1 Deltaproteobacteria bacterium | reverse complement strand
ATATTGGTCGTGGATGATGAAGCAGTAATGGTAGAGTCCATCACGATCGGGCTGGCTTGTGATCTCGAAACGGGTAGAGCAAAGACCTGATCGCTTGTCCCCCCTGGACGAGTCATAACTCACGAATTTCTGATGATGGAGGTATTTACATATCGTCTTGATAACGTTATAAGAGGCTACTCAGAAAAAATGCTTATTATGTAAAAGGAGATTATTATGGCCAAAATCCTGATTATAGATGATTCCATTGTGGCGCGCATGAGCCTTAAAAGCTGTATTCCCAAGGATTTGGGGCATGAGTTGGCCGAGGCGGGTGACGGTTTGAAAGCCATGGAGATATTCAGGTATATGCTTCCTGATGTAACTTTTCTCGACCTCACCATGCCGGACCGGCATGGATTGGAGATTCTGGAAGAACTTCGCAGGGATTTTCCGGAAGCGATTATCATCATTCTTTCAGCAGATACCCAGAAGCAGACACAAGAGAAGGCAGAGCAACTGGGAGCTTTCTCGATGCTCAAGAAACCTCCGGTAAGGGAGGTTATCCAGTCTGAGCTTGCCAGGGCGCTGGCGATTGTGGAGGGACGTCATGAGTGATCTGATTGATGCCTTGAGTCCACTGGAAAAAGATGCTCTTCAGGAGATCATGAACATCTCCTTCGGCCAGGCTGCCGCCGATCTCTCTGATGTCATCAACATGTATGTAACCCTGACTGTTCCCCTCATTGATGTCATCAGGATTGACGAAATTTATACCTGTATCCGGAACGAGATTTCATCCAAGCACGACATGAGCATGATCCGGCAGTTTTTTAGCGGCAAATTTAACGGATCCAGTATTCTGATCTTTCCTCATGGTGAAGGGAAAAAACTTCTGAAGTTGTTCGATGAGAGCGCAGACTTTTCAATATCATCCGGTTATGACATTGACATCCTCGAAAAAGAAACACTGATCGAAATCAGCAATATCATAATGGGCGCCTGTGTTAGCAAAATCGCCGGACTGCTGGGAGATGTGGTCAACTACACACCTCCCCGCTACTACTCTCAGGATCAGATATACGCTACCCTTAACGAGGCTTTGGAACGTAATAACGCGTTTGCCATCTTCTTCAAGACCGTGTTTCACTTCAAAGAGTTTGATGCAAGCGGTTTTCTGTTCCTGATCAGCAACTATAGTACATTGAAATGGCTAAAAAAAGCCATTGAAGATTATCTGAATCAATATGTTTGAAAACATGCAGATATTTGAAACCATCAATATGGGACTGGTCATTTTGGATAACAAACTGACTGTCCGGGTATGGAACCCATGGATGCAGCACTACAGCGGCATTGCCGAAAACAGTATTGTTGGTGGAAATCTGCTGGATTTCTATGCAAACCTGGCTGAACCCAAGTACAAACGTTTCGTAATGACTGTATTTTCGTTCGGTAACTATGCATACTTCTCTCAGAAACTGCACAGGTATCTCTTCGCCATGAAGAATCCTCACCAGTCGGTCGATATTCTTCCCTTCATGCAACAAAGCTGCACGGCAGGCCCCATCCGGGATGAACAGGGCCAGATAGTCAGCATTTACATTACCGTGCAGGATGTCACGGAAAGCGTAGTTTACGAGATCAAGCTCAGGGAAAAAGTCACTCAGCTTGAGGCTGCTCTCGCCAAGGTCAAACTGCTTGAAGGTATCATTCCGATCTGCATGTATTGCAAGCAAATACAGAATGACAAACAGAGCTGGCAACAATTGGAAGTTTACATCTCAGAGCATTCTGAAGCGTTATTCAGTCACGGCATCTGTCCGGAGTGTTATGCAAAAGAACCGTGGCTGGAATGAACCTTGTTGAATTCCGACGATTGGCGGACACAGCGGTGATAAATTCAGAAGCAATGGAATTACAGCAGGCTTTTGTCACGGAATTATCCGAAATGCTGGCCAGCATGGAGTCCGCCCTGCTTGTCCTTGAAAAGCATCCTGGTGACAGGGAAGAGTTCAACCGTCTCTTTCGGGCGGTTCACACCATCAAAGGATCCGCCAGTATTGTTGGTGTTGAACCCATCGAGCATTTCTGCCACAACATCGAAAACATCCTTGTCCGTATCCGTGAACACAGGCTGCTCCTATCCAGTTCCCTTATCGCTCTTTTTCTGCAGTGCCACGACCATATCGGCAGCCTGATGAACAGTTTCAACACCTGCGGCAGCGGCCAGGCATTTAAGCTGGATAAGATTCCACCACACCAACATACCGCATTGATCAAGCAGCTTGGCGCATGGGATGTTTCTTCTCTACAATCAGGGCATTTAGACAGTTTTGATGTGCCGCCGGAAAATCATCCGTGCGATGTACCCGAAATCCCGGAACCAGAAGCCGGTTTTTTCGACGATACTGAGGCTTATCTGCCGTATGTCCGTGATGATGCTTCAGCGTGTGATAAAGACATTTTTCCATCCGGCGAGGCCCCTGTAGTGGAAATGATGTCCAGAGATACGCGTGTGATCCGCGTGGAAACCGCAAAAATTGACCAATTGTCCGATTTGATCGTGGAGCTTGTTACAGCTTCATCTGTTTTGGAAACCAAAGTCAGGCGGCTTGGGGATATGTCCATCATGGAATCATCTGTACATGTCGCCGACTTGATCCGGCAGATACAGGAAAAATCAATGGCTTTCCGGATGGTTCCAGTACAAACGCTATTTGGCCGGTTTCAGCGTATGGTTCACGATATCGAAAAATCGACCGGTAAAAACATCAAGCTTGTGATTAGCGGTGGGGATACAGAACTGGACAGAATGGTTGCAGAGAAACTGTATGATCCGCTCATGCATCTGGTACGGAATGCTGCTGACCACGGTATCGAACCGTCAACAGATCGTGTCGGACTAGGAAAACATCCTGTTGGAACCATTCATCTAACAGCCTTTCATGATTCGGGAAACATCATTATCAGAGTAGAAGATGATGGCCAGGGTATAAATCTTGAAGCTGTAGCACATAAGGTCGTTGAAAAGGGATTGCCCCCGCAGAAGGAGTCAGTCGACGTACTCAATTATATTTTCGAACCGGGATTTTCGACTCTTGATGAAACGACCATGCTCTCTGGGCGTGGAGTAGGCCTGGATGTCGTAAAAAAGACGATTGAATCTCTCCGGGGAAAAATTGCTGTTGAAACGGGCAATGGTACAGGAACTACTTTCAGGATCCGAATTCCCCTGTCGCTTTCCCTGATGAATGGATTTCTGGTGGAGTTGGGGGAAAATCTCTTCATTCTGCCGATAGACATTGTTTTGGAAACCCTTGAACTGTCGAATCACATCGTCATGACCAACGGTTGCATCCAGTTACGGGATAAAATTTTGCCATGTATGGATTTTCGGAAAATTCTGTGCATTACAGCGCCTCCACCACCCCTTCAATATGTGGTTGTCATCAGACACTCTTGTGTCGGCTATGAGGGTACCAGTAGCCGACACAAGAGCGTCGGCTTTCTGGTTGACCGCATTCTGGGCGAAATCAAGATGATCGTCAAACCACTGGGAAGGCTCTACCATAAAGTAAAATACGTCTCAGGTGTCAGCATCCTTGGCGATGGTTCCATCGCGTTGTTTCTGGAAGTTGATAAATTGATCAGTAGTGTTGAGGCTTGAAAATATCCTGCAGCAGTTTGAGCAAGGATCAACAAAGGTGATATTTATCGCGCATTCTGGCTGAAAGAGAATTGATCATTTGAAACGCCTTTTCAACGGTTTTTTCGCCATCCGGGTTGACCAAACAACAGGTGGCGGGAGAGAGCAGGCTTTGGGACAGAAGAAAATCCCTGTCGATGCCTTTTTTCTGCAGGACATCCCAGATGGCTTCCAGACGATGTTGCAGTAGATCAACGTTTTCTTTTTCAAAAGGCTCAAAGTTGGTCGGCACGATTCCCCAGACGATGACCCCTCTCCTGTCCAGAAATCGTTTGATGGACGCACTATATGAGGAAAACACCTCTGCGTTGGTATAGATATCCATGGAAAGCACGTCCATGTCCAGACTCAGCAGAAAATCCCAGTCTGGATTGCCGCACAGATGAATGCCCTTCGGGCGTTCAATCATCTCCAGAAAACCGGCCACATCCTTATGGGCGGCCATGTTGTCGTAACCGGACAGTGCGCTGAACAGAAACTGGAGGCCTGGCTCATCAATGAACATGAAAGCATTGGGGTTGAGCTTTTTCAGGCGGCTCAACTGAACATTGATGCGCTTGGCCATGAATTCAAACATAAAGGGCCGAACAGAATCGTTGAACAGGATGGGGCGATCATCCTGATCAATCACATTGAATCCAAAGCTGATCGGCCCTTCAAGCTGCCCTCGTATCGCAGCCCGGTTGGAATGATCAAGTTCCAGAAACCGGTGGTACACCACCGAATAGGCCGAGCTGATGTCAAAATAGGCTGGCTCCTCAAAATGCGCCAGGGTTTCCTCGACTTCATCGATAAACTTGTCCATGGAAAACCTAAGCGTTTTTTCAACCAAATTTAGAACAATTCCAGGAAAGTGTTCGGATGCCTGAACATACATGTCTTCGTAATAATTCAGCCTGGGCAGTTGAGGCCAAAAAGGTATATCCAGGGTAGAGGCGATTTCAATGGCTATTTCCGGATCCTGATGCGGCATGACCGCCATCGCAGTAGTAAGTAAATTTCCCGGTATCGGCATTTTGGCTTATCCTTTCACTGAGAGCCCATTATATGCTGTGAATGGTCATAATCTGCGGCTTCCTCCCTCGGTTCACAGTACCCGATTTCATCCGATACCTGTAACACAGAATGTCGCGTGCTTCAATAGGTTAGGCATTGACATCAAACCGATGGATGCGTTAAATGTTTCGGCAATGTTTTGCCAGTTCATTGTCCTCGGTCCTCACGCTTGTAAAGGTGTTCATGAGGCCGCAGAATTCACGCAACATTATTGATTCACGCAACAACATTGATTCACGCAACGCTCTTGTAGCCGACGCTCTTGTGGCGGCTACAAGAGCGTCGGCTAATTTTGAATTTGTATTTTTGAAAACTACCCAGGGATAATGTATGAAATCAATCTCTTTCATGGCATGTCACGACTGTGATCTGCTTC
>JBAXVB010000287.1:0-5122 GCA_037129415.1 Deltaproteobacteria bacterium | reverse complement strand
GCTCAAAGTATATCTGCCTCCTGATCCCTGAAAAATATGATCACACTCAACATTTCCTTGCCTCAGATTCAACTTTTTCTGTTTATATTTTTGCGTGTCAGTGCGATGACACTGACCGTGCCGGTATTTGACAGTCGCAATATTCCCGTTATGTTCAAAGTCGGACTTTGCTTTACCATTACCCTGATGCTTTATCCGATTGTCCGTCTTGAGCCGCTTGCATTCGGGATGTCTGTGATTCAGATTGTCGTTGGTATTGCGTGTGAAATACTCACCGGTGTCATTATCGGCTTTCTGATTCGGCTGATTTTCGCTGGCATTCACCTGGCAGGTGAGTTGGCGGCGTTTCAAATGGGCTTCAGCGTCGCCAATGTGATTGATCCAATGTCCAGTAGTCAGGTACCTGTTATATCCCAATTAATTTATATGTTTGCCATTTTGATTTTTTTAACAACCAATGCCCATCACTTGGTTCTTCGCACTCTTGTCGAGAGCTTTACGCTGATTCCGCCATTCGGTTTCCATTCTTCGGGGAGTCTTATGGCCCGCCTCACTCAGGCTACCGGCGAAATGTTCGTGATCGCTGTCAAGGCAGGTTCACCCGTGATCGTTTCTCTTCTTCTGGTCAGTCTGGGTCTGGGCCTGGTTGGCCGAACAGTTCCTCAGATGAATGTGTTTATGGTGGCTACACCGGTGAATATATTGATTGGATTTCTCTTTCTTTCTCTCTCCCTTCCCATAATGGTGACTTATTTAAGTCAACTGCTTAACGGGTTGGGGAAGGAAATAATTCAGATCATGAAACTGATGGGATAACAGGAAAAACCCATGGCGGATAACGACCAGGAGAAAACCGAGAATGCCACCCCCAAGCGTGAGAGGGAAGCCCGAGAAGAAGGCCAGGCCATTAACAGCAAAGAGGTTTCGTCAGCGATCGTTCTTCTTGGAGCGATTGTTGCGCTTTACGCGACCGGATCATGGATGGTTCACAGAATGGCCGGAGCAATGCAACGATACATAAGCGGTATGGGCGAAATTTCTCTCCGGGATGATTCCCTTCAGACTCTTATTCTCAACGTGATGGCTGAATTTGCACTGATTGTTTCCCCGGTGATGTTGGCTACACTCATTTTTGGAATTGCTGCAAGTGTTTTTCAGGTTGGATTTACGATCTCCACCAAGTCCATGTCCCCAAAATTATCAAAGCTTAACCCGATTCAGGGTATTGGAAAATTGTTTTCAATCCGCTCTTTTACTGATGTCATCAAAGCAATTGGGAAAATTCTGGTTCTGGGAAGTATTGCCTATTCTCTGATCAAAGGAGAGGCGCAGACCCTGCCGTTGCTCATCCAGATGGATGTGCAGGAGATATGGGCTTTTATCGGCACGATCTCGCTTCGAATCTGCCTCTATACATTTCTGGCCATGGCCGCCATCGCAGGCATGGACTATCTGTTCCAGTGGTGGCAGCATCAAAAAGATCTGCGAATGACCAAAGAGGAAGTCAAGGAAGAATCCAGGCAGACCGAAGGAGACCCCAAGGTCAAATCACGTATTCGCTCCATTCAACTGGAAATGTCCCGGCGCCGAATGATGGATGGAGTTCCGGATGCAACCGTTGTCATCACCAATCCGACCCACCTGGCGATCGCTCTCAAGTACGATTCAAAAAACATGCAAGCCCCAAAGGTCGTCGCCAAAGGCGCTGGCTTCATTGCCGAAAGAATCAAGGAAATCGCCAGATCAAATCGTATCCCCATTGTCGAGAACAAACCCCTGGCCCGCGCCATGTTTAAATCCGTGGTTGTTGGGGCCGATATTCCGTTCGAGATGTACAGAACTGTTGCTGAAATACTGGCGTATGTCTATCGACTCAAAGGTGTCCGCTAATGTAGACTTTCAGATATTAAATTTCGCTGCGTTATCGGTCGTCAGCGTATTACAATACAGCTTCCTCCCTCTATCCTTGCGAAATGTAATATCTGGAAGTCTATACATTCTTGAAAATCTCATATCTGCACGCATTTCCCCCCACCAGTTGGCACAAATCCTGCATTCTTTTTCTGTCAAATTAACCCTCTTCCTCTCTTAACGGAAAAATATGGAAATCGCCATACAGAATATGTTTTCAGAACAGATTGCACGCTTTTTACGAAGCTCTGACATCTTTATGGCGGTTGCAGTCATCGCCATCCTGCTGATCATGATCGTGCCGATTCCATCAATTCTGCTGGATCTGCTGCTGTCTTTCAATATCACGTTTTCTTTGATTATCCTTCTTGTCGGGATGTATATTCAAAAACCTTTGGAGCTGTCCTCGTTTCCATCCATACTTCTGGTTACCACCCTGTTCAGGCTGGCGTTGAATGTAGCGTCCACCCGAATGATTCTTCTTCATGGCAATGAAGGGACTGATGCTGCGGGTGCAGTTATCATGGCGTTTGGTAATTTTGTCGTGGGTGGCAACTATCTGGTTGGAGTGATTGTATTTTTGATTCTTGTCGTCATTAACTTTATGGTCATTACCAAAGGCGCCGGACGGATTGCCGAAGTTGCGGCGCGGTTTACCCTGGATGCCATGCCGGGTAAACAAATGAGTATTGATGCAGATTTAAACGCCGGTATCATCAATGACCAGGAAGCAAAGATCAGGCGGCGTCTGGTCGCGCATGAAGCCGAATACTACGGAGCAATGGACGGCGCCAATAAATTTGTGCGTGGAGATGCCATCGCCGGTATTCTGATTACCATGATCAATATCATCGCAGGCCTGGGAATCGGTGTTTTTCAGCACGGCATGAGTTTTTTTGACGCAGCCCGAAATTACACCCTTCTTACAGTGGGCGATGGGCTGGTCAGTCAGATTCCCGCCCTGATCGTCTCAACAGCGGCAGGTATCATTGTGAGTCGCGCCGGCTCTGAAATGAGCATGGGAAAAGAGATTACCTCCCAACTGCTGGTTCAGCCGCGCGCCATTGGCATTGCCAGTTCAGCTCTATTTGGATTTTCCCTGATTCCGGGACTTCCAATGATTCCATTTTTGATATTGTCCGCGTTGACAGGAACCGTGGCGTATGTCCTTTCAAAATCTCCCCAATCTGACGGTGCGAGAGAAAACCTCACAGGTCAGGCGGAAACTGCCAAAGCCAGAGCTCCGGAAGCGCTTAAACTCATGCCTCCGCTGGATGTTCTTGCGCTTGAAGTGGGATACGGACTGATCCCGCTGGTGGATGCTACCCAGAACGGCGAGCTTCTGGAACGTATCAAATCCGTTCGCAGGCAGATAGCGCAGGATGTAGGCATACTGGTTCCGTCGGTACATATTCAGGACAATATGCAGTTGAAGCCTGGAGAATACTCAATTTTACTGAAAGGCAACGAAGTCGCAAAAGGTGATCTCATGCTCAATCATTATCTGGCCCTTAATCCAGGAGTGACCCAGGAAAAAATAGAAGGAATTCCAACCAAAGAGCCTACGTTCGGGCTTCCGGCATACTGGATAAAGGAACATGAGAAAGAAAAGATCATGGGAAAAGGATACACGGTGGTTGATCTTCCAACAGTTCTGACCACACACCTTACAGATGTCATCAAAAAACATGCACATGAATATTTGGGAAGGCAGGAAGTTCAGCAACTGCTTGATACCCTTAAGGAAGCTTATCCCAGAATCGTTGAGGAACTGGTTCCCAATCTGCTTCCACTGGGATCTGTGGTGAAGGTTCTTCAAAATCTGCTGGTCGAACAGATTCCCATCCGGGACCTTCTTACCATTATGGAAACCCTTGCAGACTGGGCTCCAGTAACAAAGGATCCGGACATGTTGACCGAATATGTCCGACATGGCCTGGCCCGAACCATCACCCGTCTTTATGTTGCGCCGGAGGGAAACCTTTCCATAATGACCATGGATCATGCAATTGAGAACCTGATGCTGCAATCCCTCCAGCAGACTACCCAAGGCAGTTTTCTGTCCATAGAGCCTGAGATTACTCAGAAAATTATCAGACAAATTGCCAAAAACGTTGAAAAATTCACATCTCAGAACCTTCAGCCGATTATTTTGTGTTCGGTGCAGGTTAGATTACATCTAAGAAAGCTGGTGGACCGGTTTATTCCAAACCTGGTGGTATTGTCCTATAATGATATTCTGCCCAGTATCCGAATTCAATCATTGGGAATAGTGAGGCTGACAGATGCAGATTAAACGATTTGAAGCACCAACGATGACTGAGGCATTGAGGCTGATAAAAAAAGAATTCGGACCTGATGCGGTGATTCTTTCCGCCCGAAGCATGAGTCAGGAAAAAAATCTTTTTGGTGTCAAAAAACCGGCAGGCATTGAAGTTACGGCCGCAATCGACACAATGAACGACACCATGGAAACTCAAGCGATAGAAACTCAAGCAGTCGCAGTTGCCGCAGGGGGTTCTTCCGGCGCAATGAAAGGCCAGAGAATTTCCGTTCGCATTGATGACTCCATCAGCAAAAATAGCCTGAAGGATACCATTCAGGCTGGTTTAAAATCGATATCCATCCGAAAAAACACGCAGTCCGCTTCCCCCGGAATGGACAAGGTCGTGGAGAGGCTTAAAAGCCACTTTGCACTTCAAGGGGTGGAAGAAAGTTTCATTCAGGAACTTTTGGAGAGATTCACTGGCAAATCCAGTTCAGAAATGGTATGGGGGAATGATGCATTTAAATCCCGTTTGCTTGAAGTGTTTTCGGAAATGGGAATATCATCGGGAACGCCGGAAAAATTTTGCAGTTATCCGCAATTGCATGGTTTTATCGGTCCCGCAGGTGGAGGAAAATCATCCGCCATTGCCAAGCTGACGGCGATTTACGCCCATCAGTTGAAACAGAAAGTTGGCTGGATCACTATTGATACCAAGCGGGTTGCAGCAGCAGCTCAACTGCAGGTTTATGCCAAGATTATCGGTGTTCCCCTGGAGCTGGCATCCAACATCAGTGAGTTCAGGGAGTCCCTGGAACGTTTCGAGAATATGGATCATATATTTATTGATACACCGGGTATGGGAATCCGTGATCTGCAGGTGATTGAGGAAGTGTCCGCAATTATGAAACAGGCTCGTGTCGATACGGTGTATCTTGTGGCTGC
>JBAXVB010000286.1:0-5140 GCA_037129415.1 Deltaproteobacteria bacterium | reverse complement strand
CAATACGTTCCAGCGGAGCGCGGAGGACAGCCTTTGTTCAATTCAATATTCGTTAGCCGCGCCCGCTGAACGCGGTGTTAGGCGGGCTCAGGCAACCGTTAGGAGGGGTGTTATGAAAACGAGAGTGTTTGCTGTTTGCGTGGTTGTGTTTCTGTTTTGTGGCATTACACATGCTGGCTTGAGTGATGGACTGGTGGCATATTATCCGTTTAATGGTAATGCCAATGACGAAAGCGGGAATGGTAATAATGGGAAAGAATACGGGGGAGTAACTTACGGAGATGGTATAACTGGAAAAGCAGCCTCATTTGACGGGAAAATGAATGAGTATATTCTTATCTCAGATTCTGCTTCGTTATCAATTACAACTTCTCTTTCAATCTGTTCATGGGTTAATTCCAAGTTTGATATAGGTCAAATGGCTGTTGTAACTAAGGGATATAATAAGGAGGATTACACACTCTGGGCAATTCCGGATGGAATAGGTTTGTTATTAAATTGGAATACTTCAGAGCAATTTTCAGAGTTTTACCATTCGGGTGCCCTATCAAAAAACACATGGTATTTTTTAACAGCAACTTATGACGGTCAGAAAGTTAAATTTTACATAAATGGTAAAATTAAGGCTGAGTACAATTTTACTCATCCAATCCATACTTCACATGAAGCACTTTACATCGGTTCAAGTTATCCAGGGAGTTATGAGGTTTTTTCAGGACGAATTGATGAACTACGCATTTACAACCGTGCTATATCAGAATCAGAAATTCAACAGCTTTACCAAAGCCAAAGCACATGTTCAAATGACATAGTGATATTCACTGCGGGAGCACCTGCCAAAGCTGCCGAAGTCAATGCGAATTTTGATACCTTGAACTGTCAAATTCAAGTGCTGAATAGCCAGTTACAGGCATTGAAGGCAATTGTCTGCAAGAATGAGCCAACAGCGAGTGTATGCCAGTAAAAGACGAACCATTGCAGTACTCCTAACCATCTG
Source organism: Deltaproteobacteria bacterium (assembly GCA_037129415.1). GTDB lineage: Bacteria > Desulfobacterota > Desulfobacteria > Desulfobacterales > Desulfatirhabdiaceae > RAAP-1. The sequence continues at coordinate 4,143 of JBAXVB010000286.1, read as the reverse complement.
TTGCACCTGACTTCGCAGGTGAACATTGTGTTAGGCTGGCTCAGGCAACTGTTAGGAGGGGAGTTATGAAAACGAGAGTGTTTGCTGTTTGTGCGGTTATTTTTATGTTTTGTGGCATCATACATACTGCCATAGCTGATGGATTGATAAATATTCCCATAGATCTAAATAACTTCCAAACCGTGAATAATGATAACTGTAAGCTGGAACTGACCAGTGAAGGGATAAAAGTGTTTAATTGTGGATATCGAGCTGCGTGGTTCGGTGCATTTACAAAAAATACTTACAATCTTGTTGGTTCGGAAGTCTTTATTAAGTTTAAACCTTTTGGCGATGGACAGTATGTTGGCTTTGGTTTGGTTGCTGTCGACCCCGCTGTTACTCACTATCTGGTTCCATCTGGCTTCCCTTTTGGAACTACTCATCACTCTTATAACGGCAGTGTGGTTATAAACGATGGAACCTGGTATTTTGGTCAGTTTAAGGTGAAAACTGATAAAACATTTGAAACTACGCTATCAACTGGAAACTATGACTCAAACGGGGGGATACCCATTCAGCATGTGACAGGTACCATCTCCAATTCTGATTGGGACGCTTTTAGGAATGCACGTTTAGGATTGAACGGTGGGGACAATTATTCAGCTGCGGCATATGCGGTGTTGGGGGAACTTAGAATAGTCTCTTCCGCCTCATGTAGCAATGAAGCAGTGGTAAAACCTTACACATTCACTTCTGGAAATCCAGCAAAAGCTACCGAAGTTAATGCAAATTTTGATGCAATCTATACTCAGATGAACTGTCAGATTCAGGCATTGATGGCAATTGTCTGTACGGATCATCCATCGGCAAGTATATGCCAGTAAGCGCACTTGGCCTAACATTACGTTTCAGCGGAGCGCGAATTGATGGCTAACAACCTTTACAAAACTTCGGTACAAAGCTCCTAACCATTTGTTGCACCTGACTTCGCAGGTGAACATTGTGTTAGGTACCGCAATTGTTTTTGGCGTAGTTGGCTTTATTGAAGCACAGTGGTAACCAAAATAATGAGGACTTAAGAATGAAACAAACAGACCAGACTCTATTAGAGCAGATGCGAATCACCGAATTTGAAGTGGAACATCGTAAAAATTTATTCTCATTTTCTCAAGTAGATATAGAATTACTTGTTTCTTGCAGGGAGATAATTGAAAAAAATGTAGATTCTTTGGTTATAGAGTTTTATGAGATGCAAACTAGCGTGGTTGAAATTGCGCTTTTGATTGGTGATGCTGATACCCTTATCCGTTTACGAAGTGCGCAACGCAGATATATTCTAGACCTCTTCAGTGGTGTGTATGACCTTGAATACGTAAATAATCGTTTACGTATTGGTCTTGTGCATAAGCGTATCGGCGTCGAACCAAAGCTCTACCTTTCAGCCATTCATAAGCTCAGAAAACTATTGAACAGAGTAATAATAAATTCAACACAGATCAAAGAAAATCATCACGCAATATTGTCAGCCATAAACAAGTTGCTCCTATTTGATAATACGCTTGTATTCGATGCTTATATCCGAAGCCTGCTTTTTGAGATTGAAGTTACTAAAAACAAATCGGAACAATACGCGCACACTATGGAAGAAAAGGTTAAGGAACGAACTAGACAGCTTGAAGAGATGTCACGCACTGATTCGCTTACAGGATTATTAAACGTTCGACATTTGGATAGAATAGTTACTACAATCCTACGCAGTTCTCAACGACGCCTTGAACCGGTTACGGCAATTTACCTTGATATAAACGATTTCAAGAAAATTAATGATACCTATGGGCATCAGCGAGGCGACGAAATTTTACGCATCGTAGGAAGTTCCATTAAAAGTACGGCTCGGATAGAAGATAGTTGTATTCGCTATGGTGGCGATGAATTCTGTATCATCTTAGCCAATTGTCGAGAAGATCAAGCTCAGAAAATATTTGTTGATCGTCTTAATGCGAAGATCAAAGAAGAGTTAAATGATGTGTCTTTGAGTATCGGTATTGCACAAACTGGACCTAATGAATATGTTGATTTCGCTACATTAATTCGTCTTGCTGATGAAAAAATGTATGCAGTAAAGCAAGCACATAAAAGTGCTTTAGCTCAAATAAAAGTCAAAAGCACCTAACAAGTCGCTCAAGCGGACGCTGCGCGATAAGGCCGCGCAGCGCCGCTTAGCTTATCGTTAGGCGGCGTACTCAATCAGGCGTGGGGGAGAATCACAATGAAATTTAAAGAGACAAAGATTGCAGCAATCTTGGCAGTTGTGTTTGTATTGGTTGGAAGTGTATATGCTGCGGACTTGACTGTTCCGCATACCTTTTCTCCAGGAACACCAGCTAAATCGTCGGAAGTAAATGAGAATTTTACGACAATTTACAATGCAGTGAATGCTTTGCAAAGACAAATAGGCACCACAGACATGTCCTGTGCAACAATTCATGCCAGATCAAGTGGGCTTCCGAGTGGGATATATTCGATTCAGCCTGCTGGTAGCCCACAGCCTTTCCAAGTTTACTGTGACATGACGACAGACGGGGGTGGCTGGACATTGGTGGGTAACTTTATTTGGCCTGGGAATACAAATGGCATCGCGGGATGGAACAGCGGCAACGCGGTGGGCACATCGTTCACTAACCAGACCCAGTCGTTCAAGTTAAGCGATGAAACGATTAATACAATTAAGACTACTGCTTACCGCGGACACGGTACAGCAACGGTATGCGCCCAAGGCCCTTGCAGCGTGAATACGACGTTGTATTGGGCAGCCAATTGTAAATACTCAAGCTCCACACTTGCTGCCAATTGTGGCAACGCTTATACTGATTTTGCTCTGACACACCGCACATCAACTTCGGATGAGACAGCGCCCTCTTGGCACTGGGGTCTGGTATCAACAAAAACTTCTGGCGATCCTATAATTTTAGAGATGTCCACTAGCCACAGCGATAATCATGTTTATGTGGGTACTATCGGCACCTACATCCATGCCTGGGACGGGAGGGTGAATGAAAACCCATCTGTGCAGTTCTGGGTGAAGTGATCGGTAGTATGTCGGCACAAACGACTTGCTATTGGTTTGGAATCAGCCTGCAAATCCTGGCCTAACAATACGTTCCAGCGGAGCGCGGAGGACAGGCTTTGCTGAATTCAATGTTCATAGCCGCCGCGCCCGCTGAACGCGGTGTTAGGCGGGGTACTTTCGCTGGAAGTAACCATGGGAGAAAAGGAAAGATGAAGAAAAAATTATTAACAGGGCTTGTGGCGGGGGTGTTGATGTTTGGCGTGATGAGTGCAGCACGAGCAAACACAGTCGTGATTCCCATTGAGTTAAGTGCATGGTCACAATTTGATATGACCCATTCTTATGGTTCAGGGCTTATGGAACGAACCAGCGAAGGTATCAAACTTTGGGGTAATGGATATCGAGGCAGTGCTGTAATGTTGTCAAACCATGTGGCAGACCTTTCAGATGCTGTCGTTTATATTAAATGGATGGTAAATGGTGGCTCTCAAACTGGGTATATGGGGACAGGCGTTGGTGTAGCAAATGCCAAGGGAACAACTTACTTAGGTCAATCGGGTCAGTTCGGTACAACAGGATGGTCATATAATGGGTCAGCGTTGCTTCCAATAAATACATGGCTCTTCACCCGTATCGACTATAATCCAGACATGACATATACCGTTATTACCTCTACCGAAAATTACGACACATTAGGAGGCAAAATTCTTTATAATACATTTGTAACATGGGGCTCTGGAGCAGATTCATGGAATGACAGTGTAAAAAATGGGAGATTAATGGCTGGTTATGGAGACAGCTATGACGGCACTACTTCATGGGTGCTTGTAGGCGAAGCAAAATATGATAGACAAAGCACATGCACAAATGATATAATAAAGTTCACATCTGGAACGCCCGCAAAAGCCGCTGATGTTAATGCAAACTTTGACGCATTGAACTGCCAAATTCAGGCATTGAAGGCAATTGTCTGCAAGAATGAACCAACAGCGAGTATATGCCAGTAATACGAACCGTTACAGTTCTCCTAACCATTTGTTGCACCTGACTTCGCAGGTGAACATTGTGTTAGGCTTGGTCAATCAATCGGA
>JBAXVB010000285.1:0-5140 GCA_037129415.1 Deltaproteobacteria bacterium | reverse complement strand
TATCCTGATAGTTGACGATAGCGCCACCTATCGCGAAGTTTTGACTACTCACCTGGAATCATGGGGCATGCGCCCAATGGATGTGCAGGACGGACCCGGAGCCCTCCAGGCGCTCTACCAGGCGCTGACCGAAAATGACCCTTTCCGCATCGCCGTTATCGACATGCAGATGCCGGGCATGGACGGCGAGATACTGGGCCGGATCATCAAATCTGACAAACGCCTGGCCGGCACCCGGATGATGATGCTGGCTTCCCTGGGGACGCGGGGCGACGCCCGGCACTTCCAGGAGATTGGTTTTGCAGCATATTCAACCAAGCCGATACGGCATCATGAACTGAAGGCCTTGCTGTCCATGGTGCTTGCAGAGCGAGCCGAAACGGCGCCACGGCTTATCGCCACGCGCCACTCGGCTCGCGAAATGATGTAATGAAAAAACGGAGATAAAAGATTATGACTGAGGAGATGAAGGAGATGAAGGAACCCATTAATGAGCTAAGACCGATCCTGCTGGTGGTGGATGATGTGGCGACCAATATAGACATACTCCTCGGAGCGCTGAGCGAAGACTACATCGTGCGCGTCGCCACAGACGGCCCTGACGCCCTTGACAGCGTTAAAAGAGCCATGCCGGATCTGATCCTCCTGGATGTGATGATGCCGGGTATGGATGGCTTCGAGGTCTGTCGCCGCCTGAAGGATGATCCGATCACACGGGGCATCCCGATCATCTTTATTACCGCCATGGACGAGATAACGGACAAGGTCAAGGGGTTTTCCGTCGGCGGCGTTGATTATGTCACCAAGCCTTTCCAGCCCGAGGAGGTCCGTGCGCGCGTGGGTTTGCACCTGGGAATTCGTCGCCAGAAACTGGAACTCCACCGCCAAAAATATGAACTGCAGCAGTCCTACGACAAACTTCGCGAAACGGAGAGTCAGCGCGACAGTCTGGTACACATGATCGTCCACGACATGCGCTCGCCACTGTTCGTCATCCTGGGCAATCTGGAAATCGCTGAAATGAGGCCTCTTCCGGATGCTATGGCTACTTGCATTGGTCGCGCCATGAGTGCTTCCTACTTGCTCATGGAGATGATCTCTACTCTCCTGGATGTTAGCAAGATGGAGGCGGGACAGATGACGCTGGAGTTTTCTGAGGTTTACATGAGGGATCTGGTGATGGAGACAATTCAGATGCTTGAACCTCTCCAAGGCCAACGCAGGCTTACCCTGACAGCACCTGAGGAAATGGAGGCAATCACGGGTGACACACGTCTGATTCGGCGTATTCTTCAGAACCTTATCGGCAATGCGCTAAAGTTCACCGACAAGGATAAGGGTATCATTACCGTCTGCATTGAAATTGCGGCCAAGGACAAGATGCGCGTGTCGGTTGTGGATAACGGAGGTGGAATTCCCCAGGAATATCGTGAGAAGGTATTTGACAAATTCTGTCAGGTTGCGGCGCAGAAACAAGGTCAAGGCCACTCGACCGGTCTTGGCCTGACGTTCTGCAAGCTGGCGGTTGAAGCCCATGGTGGCAGGATCGGATTGGAAAGTGAGGTGGGAGTGGGAAGTACGTTCTGGTTTGAACTGCCGCTAAGATGATCCTTCCCAATTCATTCAGGCAAAAACTCCCAGGAAACAAACAAGAGCCAGGAAAAATGGCAGGCGGTTCGAGTTCCAGCACCGTCTATCGGATGGTTCGCTGCGAAATGTGGAAGTGTCGTCAAGCAGGATTCAGTTTGGCGGGCGCACCGTTCTGCACTCAATTATACTCGACATCACCAGGCGCAAGCTGTACGAACAACAGATACGATTGAATGAACAGCGCCAGGAAAGTCTTGTCAGAATTTTCAAATATCAAACGTTGTGCTTCTCGGTGCGCGACACAGGCATAGGCATCCCGGCAGGGAAGATCGACCGTCTCTTCAAAGAATTCAGCCAGGTAGATTGCTCGACCACGCGACAATATGGCGGCACTGGTCTGGGGTTGTCGATCTCCAAACAACTTGCGGAGTTGATGGGAGGTGAGATCGGCGTAACCAGCGAAGAAGGCAAGGGTTCGGAGTTCTGGTTCACAGTTCGCTTTAACAAACAGGCCGTGAGAGCGGATATGGAAAGCATCCCGCCAGGCGATTTGCACGGCGTTCGCGTGTTGATCGTGGATGACAGTGCAACCAGTCGCGAAATTCTGACCGCCCGATTTATCTCGTGGGGCATGCGTCCGATGGATGTTAAAGACGGTCCCGAGGCCATCCATGCCCTCCACATGGCGCTGAACGAGAAAGACCCTTTTTGCATCGCCGTGATCGACATGAGGATGCCGGGCATGGATGGCGAGACCCTGGGCAGGGTCATCCGTACGGACAAGCGCCTAGCCCTGGCCAATACCCGGATGGTTATGCTGATTTCCCTGGGGACGCGAGGCGACATCCGGCGCTTCCAGCATATCGGTTTCTCGGCCTATGCAACCAAGCCGATACAGCACCGGGAACTGAAGGCAGTGCTGTCCCTGGCGTTGGCAGAGCAGGAAGGAATCGAGCCGAAGCTTATCGCCACGCGCCACTCGGCCTGCAAGATGATGAACCTGTTCATAGATCGCAAGTCGCGTATTTTGCTGGCCGAGGACGACATAATCAATCAAATGGTGGCGCTGGGCATCCTGAAGAAACTGGGTTTGAGCGTGGATGTAGTATCAAACGGCTCGGAAGCACTCATCGCCATGCAGGCCAAGCCCTACGACCTGGTGCTGATGGACGTTGGTATGTCCGTGATGGACGGATTTGAGGCCACAAAAAGAATCAGGAATTACGAAAAGATAATGCGGAATGATGAATGCGGAATGTTGCAAGAAAAGGAACCTGAAAAATTAGCAGCGTATTCATCGTTCAGCATTCATCATTCATCACTTCCAATCATCGCCATGACCGCCAGCGCCATGACCGCCAGCGCCATGCAGGGCGACCGTGAGCGCTGCCTGGATGCGGGCATGAATGATTACATCACCAAGCCTGTGTCGCCGCAGGCGTTGGCCGATGTGCTGGAAAAATGGCTTCCAGGAGATGAACCTGATCATCCTGAAATGTGACGATAATCCAGCTCCATATCATTGCCTGCACCCAGCCTGGTTCTGTGCCAGATATAATTGAAATGCCACGGATTGATTTAAGAAGTCATGCAAGAACGCATTCACCGACAAGGATAGGGGTATCATTACTGTCTTCATTGAGGACATCAGCTTTTTCGAGATGCTCCAGGAGAATGCGGACGCGTTTTTGTAGTACGGTATAGCGATTGCTTCTAACAAGCGGGGTTGCATCCCCGATAGCCTGTTCGTCAAGATTGGCGAAGGTATTGTGGAGATGTTCCAAGGATCCACAGAGGATACCAACGTAGTCGGGATGACGAATGTTTGCTGCAAGGGTAGCCTGAGCGGGTTGATCTTCGAGATCACGACCTATATGAGCCCGACCGACGCGCCGGCGGAGTTGTTTGACGCGGTACCGATTTCACCAGTCGGTTGCTCTTGCAGGAACTGTGCAAATGTTGCTTTTAAAGTTAATATGTGCAATATTGAACCTGTGATCAGCAGCAATGTCATGCCGAATATGACCATGCAACAATGTATCATCGCCAGAGAATCGGTTGACATACAGAGTATTGGCCAGTGAGTCCGGGGCGATCGGATGCCGTTGGCGGAGCAATGGCATCCCTCATATTACCCTAAAAGTAGTTGACACTTTCTGCCGGGATGCCGGTATTCCGGCCAGCATATATGTATCTCGCCATTTCGCCTGGGAGCGCCGCACCCCAGTGCGGCAATTATGATGATATGTGCATGGCCGCACTGGGGTGCGGCGCTCCCAGGTTTTTGCATTTCGGCATTAAAGTGTCAACCAAGAGATGAAGGATGCCGGAGCAATTAAAGGATCAGGACAATGGATGGAGAAGAAACATTATTATACAAGGCGGAAGTTTTGCGACGATGTGCGGAGGCTAAAACCGTCATGATGGCTGAAAACATGGAGCTGATATCTCCCGAAGAAACTCGGCGGATGCTTTACGAACTGCGTTTGCACAAGATCGAACTGGAGATGCAGAACGAGGAAATGGTCGCAGCTCAGGCGCGTTATCTCACCCTCTACGACCAGGCCCCGGTGGGCTATTTCACATTGAGCGAGCAGGGACTGTTCCTGGAAGCCAACCTCACCACCTCCGCAATTCTGGGCTTTAACCATGGGGCGCTGATCAAGCAGCCGATTTCCAGGTTCATTCTCAGAGAAGACCAGGACATCTACTACCTCCACCACAAACATCTTTTCGAGACACATTCGTCACTTTCGCAAGACTCAGCACAGATAAACTCAGGGCGAACCGGCAAACCTCAGGCATGTGAACTTCGGATGGTGAAAAATGACGGAACGCCATTCTGGGCGCATCTGGTATCTACCGCCATGCAGGATACCGACGCAGCGCCCGTAAGCTTCAACGTAATGAGCGACATCACCAGTCGCAGGCTCGCAGAGGCTGAAATACAAGATGCCAGAGAATATGCGGAGAACATTGTAGAAACCGTGCGCAAGCCACTTTTGGTGCTTAATCCCGACCTGAAGATTCTTACAGCCAACCACAGTTTCTGCGATACATTCAAAGTAACGCCAGAGGAAACAGTCGGGAATTTCATCTTCGACCTCGGGAACCGGCAATGGGACATTCCCGGACTACGGGTACTCCTGGAGGAAATCCTCCCCAATGAAACCATTTTCAATGGCTACGAAGTCGAGCATAATTTCCCCAATGTCGGATTCAAGACTATTCTGCTCAACGCCAGGCAGATTTTCCGCAAAAATATAGGCTCACACATTATCCTCCTGGCCATGGAAGACATCACCAATCGCAAGCAGTCTGAGGAATTGTTACGACAGGTCACAGACCGCTTGACGCTGGCCTTACGGTTGGGTGGCGTGGGCGTCTGGGACTATGACGTTGTCAACAACGAGCTGGTCTGGGACGAGCAAATGCATCGCCTTTACGGAACCACGCCGGATCAGTTCTCTGGCGCTTACGAGGCATGGCAGTCGAGAGTTCATCCGGAAGACCGGCTGAAAGGAGACAAAGAGATACAGCTTGCGTTGCG
>JBAXVB010000284.1:0-5165 GCA_037129415.1 Deltaproteobacteria bacterium | reverse complement strand
TGATCGAAAAAGCCACTTGGAGCCGACTTTGGTTAGACTGCTCAGCGACCTGTCTGTTAAAGGCGATTTTGTAGATGCCTTGATTCGTGACGATATAGAACTATGAGCATAAATAAGTATCAACCGCACATTTTTGTATTGCCCGAAGACGACGCAAATCGCCAGATAGCAGTGGGATTTATTCTATATCCAGGCGTTAATAGTAGTGCTATTCAGGTACTTCCCCCTGCTAAAGGCTGGGCGAAAGTTGTGGATCAGTTTAAGACCGATCACATTCCTGAATTGCATAGATACTCGCAAAGAATGATTGTTTTGCTGATTGATTTCGACGATGATAAAGATCGATTTCGTTATGTAGAGAGTCAGATTCCGGATGATTTGAAAAAAAGAGTATTCATTCTTGGAGTACAATCTGAACCAGAAAGTCTAAAGAGCGACATCAGAAAGACTTTTGAGAGCATCGGAAAAGCTCTTGCAAAAGATTGTCCGGGTATGGCGAATGAATTGTGGGAGCATGATCTTCTTAGACAAAACAAACCCGAATTAGATCGTATGATTAAAGAGGTCAGAGCATTTCTGTTTAATTAATGTTGCTGGTTCTCAAACTGGCCTTTGCCACGGTTCTTGAATGCGTTTAAATTCGAAGTATCGTTGTGGACAAAGTTGTCCGCGTCGGGTTATACCTGAAGCACAAAGATAAAGGAGTGATAGCCATGAAGGTTTGTCCATCATGCAAGGGTCAGTATGATGAAAACATGAAGTTTTGCAGAAAATGCGGTATTCCGCTCATTAATGAAAATATTGATTTAAAAAACCGGAATTCGATATTTCGATTAATCACGGTATCGGTCGTTATTTTTGAGATGTTTATTTTCGCCTGTACCCTCGTTTATCAGCCCGATGGTAATAATCGTATTGAAACGCCGATAACTAAGGAAATTGCCAAGTTATACATTGACCATCCGGACAAACTCAAAGTTAATGAACGGATTGCCATGAATGGGCATACTTATTTTCTGATCACCGTAGGGACTACTAAAGTTAATCCCCCCTTTCCTTGGAAAGGATGAACTCTTATTGCCATAGGCATGCCTGTTGGCATATTTCTTCTGGTGGCTCTGATCACTAAAATTTATTTTCAGGCGATTAAACCGGATTTCAAGAAAGATGAAGAAAATGCCGATCATTGGATTTTGGCATTAAACCGATTAAGCAAAAGCAATGTCATATGGTTTATGCTCCTTCTGCTCTGTGTGCTGTTATTAGCTGCTAACACCGACAATAAATGACCCAATTCGTCCAGGATTAAATGATAAATCCGATGAAGTAGTCCGACAATAATTGACACCAATCTTGATGCAAACCTTGACATCCTTTGTTCCAGATGATCGCATATTGCCTCATATGAGCGGGATAGCGAGGTAATTTTTATAAGGATTCTGAGCAGATTTTGATGTCAATTAAAGTCGGACTGTTTGGGTCAAATAATTTCGGTCGGAAAGGTCACATATTGCCGGACATAGCAATTAGCTTGGTATCTGTGATTTTATAATAAGATTGGGTGAATTGATTAAGGCGTCCAATTGAACAAATATCCAAGCTAAGGGACGAAAATGCAATTTTTATAGCTTAACTTTATCGAAAATCTGTCTTGACTTTGGGGGTAACATTAGTTTTCGGTTTTTTCAGATGTGGGTACCACACGCTACACATTCAAACGTACCTGCTTCAATCTTTGCGCCACAATTCGTACAGAAAATTGGACTTTGTTCAGTATCACCTGGAAAATGACTTATGGGACGATTTTGTGTATTCTCCGTTACTAATACAGCATTACAAGCTCTTCTTGTGTTTTCCTCTATGGCGAATAATACGCCAATTATTTCCCCAATAGCAGCAATAATAAGGCCAGATATTGTAAGTCCAAATCCAGTCGAGATACTGAGTAAATCCCCAAGATCAAAACGACCACCACTATTCATTGGTACTATTATTCCTTTTCCAACAGCATACAATATTCCGATAACGACAAACAACCATCCAAAAAACTTTAACAACATGGATACAAACGATAAAATGGGGAACCTATTGTTCATTCATTTTTCCTCCCTGCATTTAGAACCCGAATTGATTTGATTCTGATTTCTTTTCTGCTGAATTTAATTCAGTTGACGAGTGATCCAGTATGATATTTCAGGATCACTTGTCAATTTCTTTTACTGGGATAAAACAGCCGTAATCGGTAATCCAGAATTAAATGTCGCAACCGGGGATACGGTGGTGATTTACATTTACAACGCCTTGTTAGCCGTTTTGTTTCTCAGTTTTTATAATTTTTTCGATCTGTTTTTTTATCTCAGGCAGTTCCTCTTTCGCCACTTTCCATACAATACTAAAATTGACCCCGAAATAATGATGTATCAGTTTGTCTCTCATGCCTGCCAAACTTTTCCACGGGATTTCCGAATATCTGTTTCTCAGTTCTTCGGATAAGTTCTTGATTGCCTCGCCGATGATTTCAACATTACGAACAACAGCATCCTGAGTTTTTATATCCTCAAGAAACTCTTCGTAAGTCATTTTTTCTGTGTATGAAGCTGTTCTTTTCACAGCCTCTCTGATATGGGCAAGATAATCTTTATCGGTTCTTTCAGACATAAATTATGCTCTTTTGAATATCTTCAGCGATTCTTTCAATTATTATACTCTTTACGCCTTCGGGAGTCAGAACATCGATTTTTTTTCCCAGTAGTTCTTCAAGATATTCCGCAAATTCCATAAATTTCAGCCCGATGGGGTTCTCAAATTCCGCTATGATGTCTATATCGCTTTTTTCAGTCTGTTTTCCTTTTGCATAAGAGCCGAACAGACCTATTTTTCTGACTCCGTATTCGGAGAGAAGATAAGGGTATTTTTCTTTCAGTATTTCCGTAATTTTTTCTTTATTCAACATATAATTCCTGATTATCTTTATAAGGCTAATGCGATGTTCACAGGCGCATTTAGGTGCGACAGATGGTTAGGAGTTCAGTAACTCATGCATACGCGATTACCCCAAAAAAGGACGGCGGATGACAACTGTCTTTCTGTTGTCCGCCATCTACCTTCCGTTATCTGTTCCCATTCGCAAGAATAGATTGATTTTAATCCTATTGTCCGATAAGAAAAAGCCTCCAATGAAATGGAAGAAGCCAGTTAATGGGTTTTTCAGTGGAGGCGGTGAGCAAGAAAAACTGGTGACAGCACTTCTTGAACTCAAGATTACTATAGCAACAATCCGTAAACAGGTCAACCATCTGAGCCGTACTGGATCGGATCAGGGGAAATTGATTCTTATGGCAGACCGTTCGAACAGTTTCTGAACAAGGCATATCTGGGCATCACCCGGCTTTCCTGTGAAAGTCCGAACTGCTCACGCAGGGCGCGAACTTCAGTTTCTGGAAATTCAAACGACCGAGAAGGCTGCATCGTGCCTTTTATGATTGATGCCCCTTGTTTAACGCTTTCAAGCAGCTCGTTAAAAATTTCATCTTTCATAATATTCTTCCTCAATAATCCTCTTAAGTTGTTTGAGCTGATTTTGGGTAATATTGTCCTGAACATTCTTCGGATACATGAACAGGAGTAGAATCGTTTCCAGCGCCTTAAACCAGTAGTAGATCACCCGTACGCCACCGCTTTTACCTCTCCCTGCCAGTGCCCATCGCACTTTGGGGCAATGCAACGCCATAACCTAAGGGTTGAGAGCAACTGAACGTCGATTCGTTAAAATTTCCTTTCTAAAACCAAAGATGGCGCTTTATGATTTTCACCCTCAACGACATCTGTTAGCAACTTGATATTCTTATACGAGTTGGCATAACTAACATGTGATACCCATAATCAATCAGAATATCAGTTGTTTTATCACTGGCGAATTCTCTTAATTCAATTTCTTTGTCTTCATCCTTCGGAGAGGTTACATTAATCCAAAGACTTTCCGAATCTTCAGGACTTTCTGAAATATTAATGAATTCAACTTCAGGAAATTTCTTTATGAGTGTATTTACCAGTTCATCTATCAGTTCTTCCTGCTTGAAATTAATGCTCATTTTTCCAATTCCTCTCCGATTGCCGAGATCATTTCTTTTGCTTTGCTGATTTGCTGAAACGCCAAATTTTTGCTAACACTTTCAATGGTATAATCAGCCTGATTTCTGACACCCTGCATATCCATAAGATACGATCTCAATCTGACGGGATAGACTTTCTGTCTTTTAATCAGTTTTTCGCTAAAATCCGCCTGAATCTGCTTATGGTCAACTTTAGCCCGTTTTACGCCTTTATTTGCAAGGGCCGCTATAGCTGCCTGCAAAGCCGCATAATATGCCCTGTTTGAGCATGAATCATAATATCCGTTGTCAAAACACATCTGAGCCGCATTCAAAGTAACTACTGCTTTACTGAAAAATTCATTCATCTGCATTCAGACCTCGTAGTGATTACCTCTTCGCAGTATCCGAAAATCCAAACGTTCAAGCGATTTTATAACATCTGCGATCGGCACCTCTGTTGGAAATTTCGCCATTATGCAGCTATACCTGCCTCTGCCACAAAGGCTTCCATAACTGGATATTCGTCTAACACACTATTACCGAATGTTTCAAGATGAAAACAGATTGCCGATTTCACATCAGATAGCGCTTCTTCATAGGTATCGCCCTCTCCAATGACCACCCCTTTTAATCCCAAAGGATATGCCACATATCCGTCAGGATGTTTTTCGACAATTACTTTGACTGCTCTGATCATTTTGCCCTCTTTCAGCTATAACCTGGATGTGCTAATATAATTATTCCTGTTTTTCACAATATTCCCCATCCGCTGGATTTGCTTGGTTGCCGTCTATTCCTCTGTGAAGATAATTGACTTAATGACAACGCCCGCACCCCGATTGTCAGCTTGATTCTGACTGGACCGGTCTCGTCATGCATACAGATTACCCCAAAAAAAGGATGGCAGATGACAACTGTCTTTTTGTTGTCTGCCATATACCTTTCGTTATCTGTTCCCGTTCGCAAGAATAGATTGATTTTAATCCCATTGTCCGATAAGAAAAAGCCTCCAATGAAGTTGTTTTATCACTGGCGAATTCTCTTAATTCAATTTCTTTGTCTTCATCCTTC
>JBAXVB010000283.1:0-5196 GCA_037129415.1 Deltaproteobacteria bacterium | reverse complement strand
ATAAAATTACATGGCCATAGCCAGAAAGAGCATTTATGTCCTGTTATGTCCGGTTCTATGGTTTCCATGACCGGTTTGTCAGCTTGATCGCTGTGTCAGACTGAAGAGAATTCATCAGTGTTTTCTGCCGATCATTTAATACTACTTCGGCAGCATGGCCCATTTTGTCGGATAACCGATTTTATAACTATTTATAACCATTAGCCATTAGCCATTTCCCCATTCATCCTGTTTATTATCTTCGATGTCGGATAATAAAAAGAGAGATAACTGCTCAACTGCCTGGCCTGGCTTATAATATTTTGTTCCGCGCTTTCCTTTGGATTTGTCTGAAATCAGCATATCTTTTATAACCCACTTGGAAAAAAGCCTTGATGCCGCCAGTGTATCAATATTGGCGATTTTACAGAGATCAGCATTCGTCATAAATCGGTTGCGATCGAGCCAATCGCTTACCTGTTCCCAAATAGGTGGACGTTCTTCATTCAGAAGGACGACCATAACCCCATCCTGCTTGAGGAAAGGGCGAGTGGAGTACATTGGCGGGTACAAGCCGACCGCTCGCATGGTGGAGAACATCATGCGGATGCCTTCGCCAGCATCAATGTTTGGTGGAATGGGAAATTCCCGCAGGTGATTGACTATCAGGGCGTTGCGGCTCAAAGAACCCGCTGTCTCCAGATTCTCCGGCCTTATGGCTCCAGGGAAAAGGCCAGGGCTTTCAACTTCTATACGGTTATCGAAAATGCGGATATGGATATCGCGGTTGATATGGTAATCGCGGTGAATAACCGCATTGGTAATGGCCTCTTTAATAACACGGGTCGGATAAAGATGAACCGTTTCGAAGCCGGAGGCAGCCAATTTCAGACCACCGACAATCTCATTGATGACATAATCATACGCATACTCAATTTGACGGATAAGCGGGCCTGAAATGGTCTTGGGAGTCTTGATAAGATTTGGCACCGGGCCATGTTCAATTCGCGTTCCGGTATAATGGAATATGCGGATTGCCGCCTTACATGCCATGATTCCGGACGGATCTTCGGCGAACAAAAGGACTGCCGCGCGGGTCGGTTGCAGGGTTCCACCCTGTTTCCTGGCAAGACCAATACGAAACATTCTGTCGCCGATATCTCCAGTTGTCAGCTTCCTTGTTTGGCAGTAGGTTTTCCAATATTCATTATCAAGCAATTCAAAAGGCGCCGGAACGGTCTCGGTTTCTGCGCTTATCACTCCACGGGCAAAACAAAGCTCATTCACCTCTCTTGCGGTCATTTCACTGATGCCGTGTTCGAGTCGCTTCCAAGTGCCATCCTCCACAACAGAGTGAACTTTGGCGCTCTTCATTACTTCCACGACAACAAGTGATCCTTCGGCGCCATCCCGCAGGACGCAGGGAATACTACGCCAGATTACTTCATCAAGCCGAGGGATAATGCTGTGCTCCACTTTTCGGCGTAGTTCATCAACTGCCTCCGGGTTCTCTTGAATCCCGAATAAACGGTCAACCCCCTTGGCTTTTTTAAAATCTTCCAAACCGAGCACCAAGAACCCACCTTCGGTATTTGCGAAGGCCACAACTGTTTCCAGAGCCTTATGAACCATCTTTCCGGAAACCCGTTTTGACTCAAAACGGATGGTTTCATCCTTAGAGCATAAATTCTGAACAATTGCAGATTGTTGAGAAACGATAGAATTATTTTTGGATTTTGCTTTCAAGTCATCTCCACTGGTCCGGATAATAAACGAACATACAACAATTTGTATTTATAGCACTTTACAGGAAATGAAAGTTTATTATCATACTCCCATGATAATAAACTCACTCATTTTCCTCCTCCTAAACCACCACGGCCTTTTTACTCCGCTTCTTTTTGGCCGAAGCGGGCGGCTCTTCGTAAAGTTCTTCCAGATTGTGGGCAATGGCGAGAGATTTGTCTTTCTTGCATTTCTCCAGCACCCGGTCGGGCCAGATGCTGTAGGCCAAATGCGCCCAGTCATAGTCGCCTTTTTCCAGTTTCCCCCAGGTTTCCTTGAGGGTCTTCTTCCATTTGGGAAGTTGAAAGAGCTTCCAGAGCGGAGCGGCGGTGATCTGTACGCCGTCGTTCAGGTTCGGTTTCCAGGGGAGCCGGGCCACGCTGAGCAATTCGTCGCGGAATTCATGCAGCTCAATCTCAAAATCCTGGAGGTTTTCCATATCCTTTTCCTCGGTACGGTTGCGACCGCCACTCTGCTGGCGCATACGGGAAAGTTCATCCGCAACATCACGGAGCTTTGGTTCGACAAAATCATTGATGCAAGTATAGAGGGCTTGATCATTTAGGCGATGGTAGTAGATCCAGAGAGTATAGGAACCGGACATGGTGGAGAGGGGCCAATAGATCGGTGCCTGGCGGCGATTTTTGGAATAGCGTTTCAGATGGTCAGCAAAGAAACCTGATGGTTTCCCGAAATACTCGCGAAGTGAACGGACGCCCAGTATTTCACACGCCTCATGTTCGATTTCGCCGGCTTTCTCTTTCCATATGACTTCGATGGCTTCGCGGACACGGCCAGTAATGTCCTCCTTATCTCCATCGTCATCAACTAAAATGCCGAGCCAAGAGATACAGAGCGGATAGTCGGCCGGCACGTCCTGGGGTTTGGCAGGAAATCCTTGGACGTTTTGGAGCATGCCGGGAGGGCAAGCAGGTAGAGAGGCGAAGGGATCGGGAAGTTCGGGAGCTGATTTCACACCGACGACAAAGAGGATGTCCCAACGGCCATAGGCAATACCAATTAAGTATGACACAATCCTCTGAAAATTTTCTTGTGTTATTTCTGAAGGAGAAACATTTCGCCAAGAGGAAAATGCAACTTCTTCAGGATGGCGTTCGTAATCTGTTGCAATGTCAATTTTATCTTCTGAAGAAATTTCGATTGCAGAAAGAACAGTGTCTGATAGCTTCATCCTATTTGTGTTCAGAAATAATGAATCAGCTTTATGAACCTCGAGGATACCTTTTATGCTCGTGTGTAAGGACATTGGAATGCCTTCGTTAAATAGCCACGGCCTAATAAACAGGGAAGCCTCCTCTGCGCCAGCACTCCAATTTCGTTTTATTCGATAATTCTCTTCAGCAATTTTTTCAATGACTTTGTGGCTTTGTGAGCTCATCTCTACTACTGAGATTGGTCTTATATAAACCCACGTTTTCTGAAGCCCACTAGTTAGAGTTAAAAAATAAGAAACCAAGCTCGAATTGAGATAACCTAAAGAAAACCAAACATCTTTTGTATCATATGGGATGAATCCCTGCCCCTCGTTTGTAAAAATATGACCAGCAGACATTAATTGCACATTGAACCGTTCGTTTCGTTTTCCTGAAGTAAGGCCAACACGTCCGTATTTGTCTTCGTCTTGTATTGCCCATCCAAAATTCCCATTCAGGTATGGATACTTCTGAATGATATACTCTTTTACTTTACGACCATCATCCTCCCAATCAATAAAAACCGAATTCTCACGAAAAAATGGGGAATATTCTCCACCATGGGCTAACCGTTTATATTTCTCTGTTGAGAAGATCATTAATGGAATTTCCCATGCCAAACGGAAGAAAAAAACATGTGCAGCAGCGCCGCGTCCACAGTATGCAAGGGATGGCTCAAAAGTTGCTGATTCTGAGAAAATTTTTACTAAATTTCTCGAAGCCCAATACGCAAGCGGAGCTCCAGGTAAAGAAAAGAAATGGTCGCGATTAACAAAGAATATTCTATCATGACTGGTGCCATTGCAAGCCCGAAGCAATGAATGCTCTTTTGCTTCGACAGGCACATTAAGGAGACGAGTAAACGGTCCGAGGTGTCTATTACAGTTAATAATACCACGGGCTAAAGTATATGCGGCTGTTTCGACCTGCGCACCGTCAAGAACCTCCCATCCCAAGTCCGCGAAGTTCATAATGGTCGATGAAGTTAGTAATAAGTTTCGACGGAATTTCTCAAAATCGCGATACATCACGAAGGTTCTAGCAGATATTAATCCGATAAATCCCATAGTACAGAGGTCAAACTGCCGTTCAACGAATGCACAATAAAGATTATTTTTTGTGAGTGGATATTGAGCCTCAAGATAATTATCGACACCTGCAGTAGGTTCACCAAATGGAGGATTCGTCAATACAACATCAAATTGTTTCCGGCATATATCTATAAATGCAAACCCCCTTACAGCATCTTCCGTAAACAGCCTTCGCTGATAACCACGCTCCCCAGCAACCTCGGCATAATCCTGCAATGCCTGATAAAGCTTCTTCTCAGCCCCTTCCCAGAATCGTTCATCAGTAATGGCAATGAAGTCAAGCGGCAATTCGACCTGCTCCAGCTTTACCGGAACATCGCCAAACATCCCCATCTGCCTGAGCTTTGACCCAGCTTTCCAGAGCCGCTTGGCTTCTGAAATGATGTCTCGAATTTCCTCCTCGATCTTCAGCAGCGATCCAGCCTCGCCGGCCAACTGCATCTTATCGAAAACCTGCTCCAGCAAATAGCCAAGAGCCGGCTCCTCCAGACGGGCGGTGAACTCTCGCAACAGTTCTTTTTCTCCCGGCATCGGCTCGGCGCAGACGATATTGGAACGGGTGATGCGCGGCCGGTCGGTAGGTTTCACCCCCTTGTTATGCCAGCTCCGTTGGGCGCGAAGCCAGAGGGAAAGCCCGGCGATCTGCACGGCACGGGGATCAATGTCAATGCCGTGAATGTTGTACTCGATGATCAGGTGAGGCACATCGCGCAGAAAGGCTTCTTTGTCGGAGTATGTCTCGGTAAGCGGTTTCAGGCCCGCTTCACGGACAAAGGCAGCTCCCCCCAACCGCATTTCCAGTTCCCATGCTTCGTCGTAAATTCTCTCGAACAGATCGAAGGAATACAGCCCAAAATGCATGGAGCCGCAGGCCGGGTCGAGCATTCGTATGACACGCGGGTCCTTCAGCGGACGATAGAGGATGTGGACCGGCTGCCTGAGCAACTCTTCCTGGGAAAGGTTTTCATCACTGGCAGCCTGTACCGGTGCAGCTTCGCCCGGTTTTAGAAATATTTCGGCGGGTCGGCGTACCAGATAGCGGCAGAAATCCTTCAAGCCGGTTTCCCCCTTAGTCATTTCATACCAGATTCGCCCCAGAGTGTTGTCTGTGAGAAATTCCACCACAT
>JBAXVB010000282.1:0-5212 GCA_037129415.1 Deltaproteobacteria bacterium | reverse complement strand
AGTCAACGGAAGATTTGAAAGCGGCGCAGCAAGAGCCTGAGAAGTACACGGACACTTACGTCCGGGTAGCAGGATACAGCGCTAAATTCATTGATCTGGCCCGGTATTCTCAGGATACCATCATCGCCAGAACCGAACATGATCTGGCATCTCAGATGTAAATCAACTCAGGAAACTGGGGGCGAATACCAGAATATCTTGGGTTCGCCCCTCCCCCCAGCGGGGGGAGGCTGGGAGGGGGGAAATGTTGTCATGCTAACTGCTTGCCCTTCCCCTGGCCCCCTCCAGTTGAGAGGATGAGTGAAATAACGATCAACATGTGTGATTTTCACACTGAATCAGGTCCATCATTAACAAGGAGAAACGTATTCATGCCGACATGCAAGGAATGTAAACATATCACGCCGTCCCCAACCGGGGATCCAAGTAAGGGAATCTGCATTCAGGCCAGAACCAAGCTGCCTGACTCCCAAAAAACATCTACCGCTATCAAAGGCAAAATGATCAGTAAAGGTAGTGATGTCTGCGAATTTTTCGAAAAAGGTGAATCCTGGAAAGATATTCGGGAGCTTATTTAGCCGATCAGTCGTTTGACCAATTATGAGGTGAGCCAGTATGCCCTGTTAACCGGGGAATCTTCAAACTGGCGAACCCAAGCAGAGTTATAAAGGAGTGATATGGAGCGCAACACCAATCATGTCCAAGAGGCTGAAGATAGATTCCTGGTAACCAACATTCAGCGTTACAGCATCAACGACGGCCCAGGAATACGGACCACCGTATTTCTGAAAGGCTGTCCCCTTCATTGCGCCTGGTGCCACAACCCGGAGGCAATCAATCCCTGGCAGGAGTTTTATCACAACACGGAAAAATGTGTCAGTTGTGGCGAATGCGCGAAAGTCTGTCCCGAAGGCGCGATCAGCCCACCCCGTGAACGGGAGAAAGCGAAAAAAAAGACTATCTCCGAATGTCTGAGGGTGATTGAAAATGACGCGAATTCCTCATTTGGTGTGGAGCTTGAGATCGTTCCACCCCAGATCGACCGAACCCGATGCAATAACTGCATGTCATGTGTGAATGTCTGCCGTTCAGGAGCTTTGTACAAGGCCAGTCAAGCCATGACCGTTGAGGAGATATACCGGGAAGTAAAATCGGATGATGTTTTCTATCATTTTTCAGGTGGCGGCATGACGATATCGGGCGGTGAACCGCTCATGCACCTGAATGCCACCATTCCTCTCCTGAAGCGGGCAAAAGAAGATGGCCTTCATACCTGTATAGACACCACTGGATATACCAGTTGGGAAAAAATTGAACCGGTTCTGGAATATGTGGATCTTTTTTTGTATGACATCAAGGTGTTGGATGATGAAAAGCACAAAAAATGGACCGGAGTTTCCAACAGGCTGATTCTGGAAAACGCCAGAAGATTGGTCAGGGCCGGAGCAAAAATCCGCCTTCGATCCGTCATTATTCATGATGTTAACTATTGGGATCTGAACCATGCCAGAAACATTCTGGCGTTTGCCAGAGAACTGGGGTCCGGAGTCGAAGGAATAGATATCCTTCCGTATCACAATTTTGCCGAATCCAAATATACACGACTGGGAAGAGATAATTTTTTTAAAGGATTTTCCAATATAAACAAGGAAGATATCGATGATTATGAACGGATCATTTCATCGGATGCAACCTGGAATTCAACGGTCGGGGGAATGATCGGAGCCACCTGTAATCCTCGGCTCACAGCCAATTTTGATGAGGCCACATTCTGCACCTACCGGCAGTATCAATATGCAGCAGATGCGAGGCCATAAAATCATGTCAACGGATAACACTCTCAAATTGATCATACCCCCGGAAGATCCTTATTATTACGCCAGCAACGAGGTCATGGACATTCTGGCCCGAATTCATAAGATTTCCCAAAAGCATCCGGTTAATGTGCTGATTGCCGGCAGGCAGGGCTGCGGCAAATCGTCCATCGTGTCGCAGTATGCAGCGGTTTATCAGAAACCGCTGGCTACCTTTCAGGTTGGCATACTTTCCGAACCAGGTCAGCTTTTTGGCGAATATACGCTTGAAAACGGGCAGACACGATACCGGCAGTTTCTGTTTCCCCAAGCCATTCAAACCCCAAACTGTGTCATTCATCTGGAAGAAATCAATCGACCGGAAAATCCAAAGGCGCTCAACATGCTCTTTTCCCTTCTGTCCGATGACCGGAAAGTCTGGATGGATGAGCTGGGAACCTTGAGCGTGGCCGAAGGCGTAGTCTTTTTCGCTACACTGAATGAGGGAGAGGAATTTGTTGGGACCGAGCTGCTGGACCCGGCGCTTCGTGACCGGTTCTACACCGTACTGATGGATTATCTGCCCAACGATGTGGAACGGGAGGTATTGATCAAAAAAACTGGTGTAACCGAAACGCAGGCGGATCTGATCATGGGAGCCATAAATGTTCTTCGAAGTAATCCGGAACTGGGGATTGAGGTTTCGACCCGAACAACCCTGATGATCGGCGAGATGGTTGCTGCAGGCGGTTCGCTTCGGGAAGGCGTTGTTACCAGCCTTCAGACCAGCAAATCAACACTGGAAACGATCCTCCTGGCCCTTCACATGGAAAAAGGGTATCTGCAAAAAGGCGAGCTGGAATACCTGTTGTTTACCAAAAATATGATGTCTGACCTTTCCGATCGGTGATATCCATGCAACATCATCCAGCCGTTTCAAATCCGGTTCTTCTCAGTCCGACGATTCAGCGGTTCAAAATATCTGGTGAAGCTGGATACTCGGAATTCTGGAGGCGAAACAAATCACCGATTGAAACGATTGAGTTGGCCAATCTGCTGGTATCGCTCAGAAAGATTGCATCCTATGTGGGGCGAAATGTTGGTACTATCGTCTGGACCGGCATGGAATACCAAAGCGGTATCGCACTGGATCCCGCCTTGGTCATGGGTCGGTACCCCATTCCAGCGGCCAAAACCGACAGAGTAGTGGGGCTAACGGTTCAGCGCGCCTACCTTCGAACGGAATGGAGCGAAAGGTTCAAGGATGTAGCCCTTGCCCAAGTGAAACTCTCCAGCCGTTACGCCTACAAATTCAGCCTGTTTTATGATATGTGCGAGCGGGTCTATGTCGATTCGCTGTCCAACCGCAGCGTTCTGGTCTCTTATACCGAATATGCCAGAAAAATAGCCATTCAGAACATGTACGAATTAGCTACCCATCCGCCAACCATCAACGAGCTGCTGCATCTCTGGTGGGACATTGCAGCAGACCGTAGTGGAATCCGTCACCGGGAGGCATGGGTGGATCGGTCTGTTCGGGGCCTGTCCGCGCACACATCCCTTGAAAAATATTACAAAGAACCCTTTGCTATCCTGAATTCCATCGTTGATGATCTTATTAATGCCTGTCCGCGGATTCATGGTGTTACGGAGCGGGGTAATTTTCGAATTAAGCTGTATCTATCCATCTGGCCGGCGTTGTTTGAACATATTCAGTTCTGGGCTACGGATTCAAAGGATCCGTTTCTTCAATACCGGAAAATCGGAAAAAATTACCTGAAGATGGATGATGTAGCAGAGGAAGCACCTGATCCTGATTCTCCAGGCTTGTTCTTTGCCAGAGAAGTTGAAAAAGCGATTGGCAAAAAAAATCCTGATTTTACAGACCGGGTCAAGGAAATCATGGATGGCAGACAGGAGGTGATTCGGGTTGAGGGCAACGATATTGTCATGCACGCCCAGAATCGGGTCAACCGAAAATTGCTTCACAACCTTCAGTTTGTTCTCAAGGCCGCGGCCCAGCGAAGAATGGTGGCTAACAGGGGATTGAAAACCGGTAAAATTGACCGCAGGCGACTCTACCGCGCACCTACCACCGGATCAGTTTTTCAGACAAAACGTGATGATTTTGAACTGGTCAACGATGTCATTCTGCTGGTGGATGCGACCGGTTCCATGGCTACGCCCAAACGATGGGAAAAGGCGGAAGAAATCTTTCAGACTTTATTTTCGGCGCTGAAACTTTACAACAAAAACGCCAGGCTCTTTGCCTATAATGAGGTAAGAGAGACGTGCAAAATTTCCGAACTGTATCTGCGAAATCAATTCTATACTGTGCTTCCCCACGGCAAAACCGCATCTGGCGAAGCCATTATCGCTACTGCCATGAATCTGAAGGGAAGACATAAAAAACCGTTCATGATTCATATTACGGATGGCGCATCCAACTGGGGAGGCGGTGTTGACAGCGCAATTCGGTTCTGTAAAAAAAATCGGATTCATCTGTTGACACTTGGTATGGGGTGCAGCGAGGCAAACAAGGATTCTCTTAGGGAAGAATATGGCAAACAGGTTCAGTTTGTGGACAAAGTCGAGGCCCTCCCCGGTTTGCTGCGGGCGCTTCTTAACCACAGCAAAAGCAACTGATGCGTTAACCGTTAACAGCGAACCGTGAAGTGTGGAACTTGAAAAATATTACACAGCTTATTCAAGAGATTCTGGAAATAGAATGGCGGATGTTCAGACAGGTCAAAAGCGAAACTCCAGCCCCCTGTCAAAACGCGCCTGAATCCTTTAAAAGCATCCGGGGCAGTATATTTGAATCCTGGAATCAGGATGTACTATCATCCTATCTTCAGGATTTGATAACGGCGCAGAAAGTGGGCAGAAATCTTCTGACTGAAAAATACGCCCGAATGGACAACCGGATTCCTCTGCTAAACGACAATCCGCTGATTGATATCATCGTCAACATCGAAACTGCATGGCAGGAAGATATCAAATCGCGATATCCGGCAATTTACAACCGTGTCTGTCGTTCAACTGATGCAGTTGATGGCGGCGGCAATTTTTCCACTTATCTGCGTGCGGAGCTGGAGACTTATGGAAACGTGACGATTACCCTGTATTTTCAGCAGTTGAATGCGACCTGGGAAAAAGGCGAAAACCCGTCGTTGAAAGCACTGGATAATCTGGTCAAAAAAGGCGGATACCGGGATATGGATCATGCAGAAAGCCATCTAACCCACAACGGGTAGGGGTGGGTTGGAACGGGCGGGTTTTGAACCCGCCCCTACCTGGGGTGATGAAAATCATCAAAAAACTGGTTTTAAATTGATCCCATTTTATCCCTTATAACGTAAGCGGAACAAAAATAGGATCAGTTTTCCACTAAAATATATGGCAATTTTCATCAGCCC
>JBAXVB010000281.1:0-5216 GCA_037129415.1 Deltaproteobacteria bacterium | reverse complement strand
AGGATATTCTTTTGTGCTTTCATCTGCATAAAACATCAGTATCAGAGAGTTTCATTTTCAACTTTCTTTTTCTGCCGAGAGATATTTGAAGTCTCCAATTTATACACGCGAGTTTCACAGGTGTCAACACATTGAAATATGACGCTACGATAATTTTGTTCTGCTCGATAGAAGTAGAGAAAACAGGGGGGGTTGCTATTCTGGCTACTCACGTAAAACTATGCGGTCAGATTAGAGTATAGTAATTGACTTTCTATCCCATTGCTATATAATTCTGAGATGCTCAATGAAACCCGCCCCTCTGATGAACGGCTGGAAAAACGTTTGGAGTTCAAATCGCTTCTGCTCCCCTTTATGGGTTCCCGAATGAGCGATCACTCCTGTTTTGAATACATTCCGATGGATATTACATTTAAAGGGCTGAAGATCGTGATTCCCAACTGGGTGGTCAGCCGGGAACTCCTGAAAAATGCGGAATGGGTTCATTTGCATTTACCGTTTTACTTTTCCGGTCGAACCTACACCCGAGGAAAAATCATGTGGAATACATGGGATGAGGGGGTGCAGGGACAGCTTTACGGCATTCAAATGGAACATCCCGAAACCAGCATATATCCAATTTATATTCACATAGATACAAGCTCAGTGAATGTAGATTTGTCTGAATTTGAGTCGACAGGCAGACTGCTGGAAAGCCTTTTAAAAGATGCAGTGATGCTAAAAAAAGGGATTCTCATTTATCTCAATCATCTGATTCCATATTTTTCCCGGCTTGGAAGACGTTCCAGTAAGGATTATGACCAACTGAAAATCGTTCTGTTTGAAGATATGAAACACCATCTTGTTATGAATCTAAAACACCTGGAAGCTATATACGAGCAGACAAAAGCAGACCATCAGGGCAGGGAATTAATTCTTCAAACCTTGAATCTGGATCAGTTGCGTGAAGCCGTCCGGTCAGAGGTCTCCATAGATGTGCTGAAAGTTGCACTCGACACCGATGCCGTAATCCCTTATCTCAGCGCAATCAATACCCTGGAGGAAAAACAATACACCAATTACAACGCCATGGTGATGCTGTATATCCATACGATAACATATAACGTTTAACGCTTTTCATGATCTAAAGGGCATTTGTTGAAAATCTCAGATATTTTTATTGATGAGCAGGTGAAGGATTCCCCTGCTGTGGCGGATATTCAGTCCCGGCTTGGAATTACGGGCAGGGTAATCAGTGATCCTGGCCAAGTATTTCAAGTGGTCTCCCATGCAATTGATCCGATACAGAAGGGGAAAGAAATCCTTTATCTGACCCGGAACAAGGGCGCTTTTATTCGGGAGTGTCCGGGAACCCGTTCATATATCTGCTGCGGCTATAAAATCCTGCATATCGGCACTTTCTGCACCATGGATTGTTCCTATTGTATTTTACAGGCATATTTTCATCCGCCGTTGCTTCAGTTTTTTGTCAACCATGAGGACATGGTTCGAGAGCTTGAGATGGAGTTTTCCAAACCCGTTATCAGCAGAATCGGTACCGGTGAATTTACGGACAGCATGATCTGGGAATACGGCACAAGTCTTTCCGCGCTTCTGGTCCCCCTTTTCGGCGCACAGACCCGGGCTGTGCTGGAGCTGAAAACCAAAACGACTGATATTCAGCGATTAAAACACCTTTCCCATAATCGCAGGACCATTTGCGCATGGTCATTGAATACCGAAAGGATCATTCGGGAACAGGAGCGAAATACGGCATCACTGAATGCAAGGCTTCGGGCAGCCGAAACCTGCCAGTCCTGGGGATATCCTCTGGCATTTCATTTTGATCCGGTAGTTCTTTACGAGGGGTGTGAGGAAGAATACCACGCGGTTATTCAAAAACTATTCGCTCAGGTATCCGCAGATAACATTGTCTGGATCAGCATCGGCACATTCCGGTTTATCCCGGAATTAAAGAGCATTATTCAGAACCGCTTCTGCGATTCCACCATTGTTTATGGCGAGTTTATCACCGGCATAGATGGCAAGATGCGATATTTTAAACCGCTTCGCCTCAATTTCTATCAAAAACTGGTTTCTTGGATCAAGAAACTGGCTCCGAATGTTCTGGTCTATTTTTGCATGGAAGATGACGATATCTGGAAAAAAACCATGGGTTTCTCGCCGGAAAAATACGGCGGCTTATCCAGAATGCTGGATCTGAGCGCAGAAGAACATTGCGGACTGTTCGTGTAAAATGAAAGGTGGCAAATTATGAGAAAGATTAAATATATATTAGAGATTTTGCTGTTTATTGGCATGACATTGGCGTGTGTGGCCCAGGCTTCAGCAGATGAGTTTTTTTCAGTTCGAAGAGTTTATGACGGCGATACAATCGAGTTGGAAAATGGAACGCATGTCCGTTATATCGGCATCAATTCACCGGAAATTTCTCATCAAGATAAGCCAGGAGAACCTTTTGGTTCTGAAGCACTGGCATTCAATGAAAAAATCGTGTTATCCAAACGGATCCGGATACAGGTGGACCAGGAAGTATTGGATCAGTATAACCGGCGGCTGGCATATATATTTCTGCAGGACGATACATTCGTGAATCAGGAAATTGTCCGAAACGGACTGGCCCATGTCCTGTATAAATCTCCCAACATCACATATACCGCAGTATTGCTAAAATCCCAGCAGGAGGCCATGAAAGCCGGAAAGGGAATGTGGGCGAACTGGAAGGAAAAACCGTCCGATTACATCGGCAATAAAAAATCCCGACGGTTTCATTTGAGAACCTGCGCTTTGGGGCAGCGGACATCGAAGCAAAACCAGATTCAGTTTGGCCGGAAATGGGATGCGTTCTGGGAAGGATACTCGCCGTGCAAAAAATGTATGGGACAGGGTGCGATCGAAGAGTGACCAGGAAAACGAAGGCAGACGACAGAATGTTAATGTAAGAGGGCATAAACTGCTCACAGCAAAGACGCAGAGGACGCAAAGAAGACAAATAATTCCATTAAATATTTTCTTTGCGATCTTTGCGCCTTTGCGGTGAACGCTCTTGTGGCGGCTAAAAACTCAGTCTGTCTTATTCCTTGTCTTTATTAAGCTCAACCAGCAGTTTTTCGGAAATCAGGGCTGGAACTTCATCGTAATGAGAAAACGCCATGCTGTAAACCCCTCTGCCACCGGTCATGGATGTTAAGTCCGGGGCATAGGATAAAAATTCAGACATCGGCACATTGGCCTTGATCACCTGGTATTTGCCCTCGGAATCCATACCCAGAACTCTACCGCGGCGGCTGTTTAAATCCCCCATGATATCACCCATGAATTCTTCCGGTGTCGTGATTTCAACGCTCAGAATCGGTTCCAGAAGAACTGGCTTGGCTTCCGCCACGGCCTTCTTGAAAGCCAGGGAGCCCGCAATCTTGAAAGCCATTTCCGATGAATCCACGGCGTGATAAGATCCGTCATCCAGAGTCGCCCTGAAATCCACACAGGGATATCCCGCCAAAACTCCTTTCTGACAGGCCTCAACAATCCCTTTTTCAACTGCCGGAATGTATGATCTGGGAACGGAGCCACCGACGACAGCATCCACGAATTCAAATCCTGATCCCCTGGGCAGAGGCTCCATTTGAATCCAGCAATCTCCAAACTGGCCGTGACCACCGGATTGCTTTTTGTGCCTGCCCTGAACGCGGACTTTTTTCTTGATGGTTTCCCGATAGGGGACTTTTGGGGTTTTAAGGTTTACTTCCACACCGTATTTGCGTTTTAGTTTTTCAATGGCTGCCTCAATATGGACTTGGCCCCTTCCGGACAAGAGAATTTCCTTGGTCTCGGTGGTTCTCTCCAGCTTGAGAGCAGAGTCTTCTTCCAACATCTTGGTCAGCGAGATGAAGATTTTGTCTTCATCCCCGGAGCCCTTAGTGGTTATTGCAAAAGTAATCAGGGTGGGAAGGGGTTCAGGAAAGGGGAATCTGATTTTATTGGCTTCATCACAAAGGGTGTTGCCAGTAAAGGTTTCCTTGAGTTTGGCGACAGCAACGATAGAACCAGGGCCGGCGCTTTTGACCTGTTTTTGTTCTTTTCCGGCAATCGTCAAGAGCTGATTAAAACGTTCTTTAACATCCTTGTTGACATTGAAAAAATTGCCGTCAGCTCCAAGTTTGCCGGATACCACCCGGAATATTGAGAGCCTGCCAGCGTATGGATCGGCCACGGTCTTGAAAACAAAAGCTGAAAACGGCGCATCTGGATCAGGCGCCCGTTCGATTTCATTTCCAATCACCGGATCTTTCCCGACTTTGGGCATGCGATCCAATGGCGAAGGCATGCTGTTGACAATAAAATCCATCAACAAATCAATGCCAACGGCTTTAATGGCGGAGGCGCACAGCACAGGGGAGAATATACGCGATATTGTTCCTTTCTTCAGGGCCGCTTTGAGTTCATCGTCTGAAATCGGGTCCCCTTCAAGATACCTCTCAAGAAGCGTGTCATCGGCTTCAGCGATATTTTCAACCAATTTTTCGCGTTCTTCCTCAACAAGGGATTGCATATCCGATGGAATGTCAATGGCAGTCGCCTTGCCGTTGGCATCGTAAGTATAGGCTTTCATGGCAACCAAATCAACAATACCCTTAAAATTTGATTCAGCGCCTATGGGCAAATGCAGTATGATGGGCTTTGGTTCAAAGGATTTTACGGCATCCTGAAATGCTCTGGAAAAATCCGCCCGTTCTCTGTCAAGCTTGTTGATAAGAATCACACATGGAAGTTTTAAGCTTTGAGCAAAGTTCCATGCCTGCTCGGTCTGGACTTTGACGCCGTCAACAGCATCAATCAGGACAACTGCGCCATCAACGGCCTGCATGCAAAATTTGGTGTCTGTAAAAAAATTCTGATCTCCAGGCGTGTCAACCAGGGTAACTGAATGCTTTTTCCAATTAAAATGATGGAAGCCGCTGCTTATACTGATATTTCGCTTGAGTTCTTCAGGCTCGAAATCCATTGCCGTATTGCCGTCTTCGACTCGTCCAAGACGACTGGTTACGCCTGTCTGGTACAGCATGACTTCAGCCAAAGAAGTTTTCCCGGAGTTTCCATGGCCTACAAGCGCAATATTTCTAATTGTATCAACTAGTTCAGTCATTTAAACAAAGCTCCTCTTTATAGAATTGTCCATCGTGCCAGTTCTTTCATGAGCATTTCACTTAAAATTT
>JBAXVB010000280.1:0-5225 GCA_037129415.1 Deltaproteobacteria bacterium | reverse complement strand
CGAGAGAAGTTACCTGGAATTCTTATACCATCTTGTCCTTAATCAGCAGTGTTGAAGGGTCCAGGTAAAGATTCGTCTGTCCGGCAGACGGATTGCCGCCTTTCAGCGCTTTAACCAGAACTTCCTTTCCCTCGGGCTGAAGCTGTATGGCCACATTAAAGAGTTCGGATATGCCGTCAATCTGGATTGGCAGACCATCCGATCCGAATTCTTCGTGGTGGTGAGTCCGAACCGCCAGCCATACCGGAAGGCGATAATCTGTTGCAAGCGCTTTAAGGTCCGTCAGTATCCGGTTTACGGGTTTATCGAATGGCAGACCGTCCAGAATGATCATCTGAGGGAAAAAGATGCTCTGGGCTGTTAAATCGGTCAGCCGCTCTTTAAGCCTGGGAACACTGAATCCATCGACCTGAAACGTCATGATGAACCGATGCATCAGAATGGTTTCCCACAGTTCATTCATCTCGTTCGGTTTATATGATTGTGTGATATTTCGAAACACTTCTTCATACCACAGGGATACTTTATGCACCGGCTCATTCAGGCTGATATGCAGCACGTTTTTATCCCTGAGCAGTGCGTTCAAGGCAATCTGCACCATCAGTGCGGTTTTCCCAACACCGGCGCAGGCCAGCACAGCCCCAAAACCACCGGCAGGCAGTATATCATCGGTTTCGTGATCCAGAAGTCTCAGGGGATTTCTCAGAATAAGATCCTTTCTCAGCATGGCAACATTCCTTTCCTTAAGATAAATGACATTGGCGGAATGCGGGATGAAAACCGCATTCCGCTGGGGATCTGAAACACCAATTTGTTTATGCGACATGTTTTTTAGTTTCGGATGCCTTTTTGATCAGTTCTTCAGAAACAGACTGAGGGACCTGCTTATAGGTTGAAAACTCCATCGTAAACTGGGCTTTGCCCTGGGTGGAAGATCTTAACACCGTTGAAAATCCAAACATTTCTGCAAGCGGCACCTGTGCTTCGATGGAACACATCACGCCTTCATCCTGAGCCCCTACGATCATTCCCCGGCGCTGGTTCAAAAGCCCCATTGCCGAGCCTTGAAATTCGGTCGGTGTTTCAACAACTACTTTCATGATCGGCTCGTGAATTACGGCCTTGGCCTTGGCATAGCCTTCCAGAAAAGCGCCTCTGGAAGCCGACTGAAACGCCATGTCGGACGAATCCACGGCATGTGAGGCGCCGTCGTTGATAACGACCTTAACGCCGGTAACTGGATAACCCAGTTTGGGACCTTTGGGAAGGCAAAGCCGGAATCCTTTTTCACATGCAGCAATATACTGGGTGGGAATGGAACCGCCACGGACTTCATCTTCAAACACAAAGTGTTCTTCAACAGGTTCCATATATCCGGCCACACGGCCATATTGTCCGGACCCGCCGGTCTGTTTTTTATGTGTGTAATTAAACTCCGCCCTGCGGGTAATGGTTTCCCGATACGCCACCTGCGGCATGCCAGTGCTGACTTCGGCCTGATATTCACGTTTCATGCGCTCGACATAGACTTCCAGGTGAAGCTCTCCCATGCCTTCGATGACTGTTTCATTGGTTTCATCGTTGTAGTGGGATTTGAATGTAGGGTCTTCCTTGGTAAAACGGTTCAGGGCCTTGGACATGTTAATCTGGGATTTGTTGTCTTTGGGCACAATGGCAAGGGAGATGACCGGAGCGGGCACAAACATGGATGTCAAGGTCAGGCTGAGGCCAGGCGCGACAAACGTGTCACCGGATGCGCAGTCGATGCCAAACAAGGCACCAATGTGTCCGGCTGGTATGGCCTCGATATCCTCCATCTGATCCGCATGCATCCGCGCGACTCGCCCGACCTTCACTTTTCGGCCATTTCGGACATTGACAATGGTGGAGCCTTTGGAAATAATTCCCTGATAAACCCGGATATAGGTAAGCTGACCATACTGCCCGTCTTCCAGTTTGAAGGCAAAGGCGACGACCGGTTTTTCAGTATCTGTCGTAAGGGAGACGACTGTCTCGTTGTTGTCCATATCCAAAGCTTCATTTTCAACATCAGATGGACAGGGAAGCAGCCGCGTCACCCCGTCAAGAAGGGGTTGAATCCCCTTATTTCTGTAAGCTGATCCCATAAAGACCGGCGTTACTTTTCTCTCAATGGTGGCTTTTCGCAGAGCGGTTAAAATAAGATCCGACGGAATTTCACGTTCTTCCAGTATGGCCTCGGTCAATTCATCGGAAACAACGGAGACCGCATCCAGTAACATCTCGCGGTATTCCTTGGCTTCACTTATCAACTGGGCCGGAATTTCCTCTATTCGGATGGTCTCCCCATTATCTCCGTCAAAATAAAGTGCTTTCATGGCAACCAGATCCACTATCCCCTTAAGGTCGGCTTCCAGCCCGATGGGAAGCTGCACGGCAACCGGATTATGCCCCAGTTTTTCCCGCAGTTGCTGAATCACCCGCGTGGGATTGGCGCCGCTGCGGTCGCACTTATTGATAAAGGCAACGCAGGGAACCTTGTAGCGCTTCATCTGCTGATCAACCGTAATTGACTGGGACTGAACCCCGCCAACAGCACACAGCACCAAAATGGCGCCATCCAGAACGCGCAGTGACCGTTCCACCTCTATGGTGAAATCCACATGTCCCGGAGTGTCGATGATATTGATTTGGTGGTTTTGCCACTCGCAAAATGTCGCGGCAGAGGCAATGGTGATGCCGCGTTCTCTCTCCAGATCCATTGAATCCATGGTTGCGCCAACCCCGTCTTTTCCTTTGACGTCATGGATGGTATGGATTCGTTTGGTGTAGTACAGGATTCTTTCTGTCAGGGTGGTTTTGCCGGAATCAATGTGAGCGCTGATGCCGATGTTTCTGACTTTTTGGATATTTCTTTCCATAGGGCTATTCCTTAATAAAAAAAGACACGGGGTATGAAAAAAAAACCCTCACTTGGAAAAGGCATCCAGATGGGGGTTTGAATACTTTTTATATTGAATTCGGGTAGGATGAACTATCCTTGATTCATTGTCAATAAAAAAGTTAAGAAGGCATGCTGTCATATTCAGATAACCATATACGAACAGGCATAATCTTTCACCATAGAGCTGGCATCCTGCCGACTCTGCCTGTGTTTTCTATACTGTGAGCGGTCATAATCTGCAATTTTGAACCCCCACCCCAACCCTCCCCCGATGAGAGAGGGAGCTAATGGAGAGTGCAGATTATGCCCGTTCACAGTATATAATCTCCCTCCCTCAGCGGCTGGGGTGGGGTTTCAAAAACGCAAATTTCAGGGTTGTCATTTGCATGAGACTCTATTTTAAGCTATAAGGGGGATTGGCATCCATCAAATACCTTGTAAATGGAAATTATAATATCATGACACATCTGTGTATTCAAGACATCTTGCCGCTGGTTGAGATGCCGAGTCAGTATATCGGCTCGGAAGTCAACGCCATCAAAAAAGACCCGAAGACAGTAGAACTTTTCATTGCTCTGGCGTTTCCGGATTTATATACCATTGGCACGTCTCATTTCGGACTTCAAATTCTCTATCAATTGCTGAACCATGAGAAAACCATTGCAGCAGAAAGGGTTTATACGCCGGACACGGACATGGAATCCCGGTTGCGAATTGCCGGCCTGCCCCTGACATCGCTGGAATCCGCAAGACCGCTGACGCAGTTTGACATCATTGGATTCAGTCTGCTCTACGAGCTGAATTATACAAACATCCTGACCATTCTGGATCTGGCCGGCATTCCGTTTTTTGCCAGGGACAGGAATTTGTCATTTCCGCTGATTATCGCCGGGGGTCCGTGTACCTGTAATCCCGAGCCTGTTGCGGACTTCTTTGACGCCATGGTCATTGGCGATGGCGAAAGCGTTATCCTTGAAATGGTCAGCTGCTGGAGAGCGTGGAAGCAGGGCGGCGGAAACGATAAAACCCTGCTTCTGAAATCATGGCGACATATCGAAGGGGTGTATGTTCCGTCTTTTTTTGAGCCTACATACACCGCTGAG
Organism: Deltaproteobacteria bacterium; assembly: GCA_037129415.1. Taxonomy (GTDB): domain Bacteria; phylum Desulfobacterota; class Desulfobacteria; order Desulfobacterales; family Desulfatirhabdiaceae; genus RAAP-1. The sequence goes on along the minus strand of JBAXVB010000280.1, from coordinate 1,199 downwards.
GGGTTTCAGACCCTCGTTCCCCAATATCCGGACTATCAGCAGGTTATGAGGGCCATTATCCCCAGCCTGGACGACGCACCATTTCCGGAGAAGCCGGTTGTGCCTTATGGCCGGCCGGTTCACGACCGGCTTCGGCTGGAAGTCTCAAGAGGCTGCACGCGGGGATGCCGATTCTGTCAGGCAGGCATGATCTACCGTCCGGTTCGGGAGCGTTCTGTCCGTACCCTGATGCAGCAAGCGGAAAATGCACTTGCCTCAACCGGTTATGATGAGCTGTCGCTCCTGTCTCTCAGCACCAGTGATTTTGGCTGCATGCCAGAGCTGATGGCTCGCCTGATTGCCCGTTGCGTGCCCGAACACATAGCAGTATCGCTGCCCTCGTTTCGAGCCGGAACCCTGACACCGGAGCTGATGACCCAGATCAAACAGATACGAAAAACCGGTTTTACCATTGCGCCCGAAGCCGGCAGTCAGAGGCTTCGGAATGTGATCAATAAAAACATCACCCAGGAGGATATCGCCTCAACGGTTCACGATGCCTTTTCCCTGGGATGGCAAGTCATCAAGCTGTATTTCATGATCGGGCTTCCCACTGAAACCAATGAAGATTTAAGTGCTATCGTGGATCTGGTACTTGAGCTTCGAAAGCTGAAACTTCACAAAACCAAGGGAATGAAAGGCCATAAAAATCAGATCAATGTCAGCGTGAACACCTTTATCCCGAAGCCCCACACTCCATTTCAGTGGGCATCGCAACTCGCCGTTGAAGAATCACAAAAAAAAATTCACTGGCTTAAAGAAAAACTGAACTATTCGGATGTCCAGTTCAAATGGCAAAACCCACGAGTCGGCATTCTGGAGGGATTGTGGGCAAGAGGAGATCGCAGGCTGGCCAATCTTCTGGTCGCAGCATGGAAAAATGGTTGCCGCCTGGATGGATGGAGCGATCATTTTGATGCTTCAAAATGGGAAAAATCGCTTGAAGGAACTGGCATTGATATTGCTTTTTACACGACCCGGGCCAGGGATATTTCAGAGCCGCTCCCCTGGGACCACATTTACGCGAGGGTTACCAAACCCTTTCTGATTTCTGAATGGGAACGAGCTGTGCAGCAGGAATCAACACCAGATTGCCGATCGGGAGATTGCCAGTCCTGCGGGGTCTGTGATTTTCAGACCATTGAACCCAGAGTGTTTGC
>JBAXVB010000028.1:0-24073 GCA_037129415.1 Deltaproteobacteria bacterium | reverse complement strand
ATTTTTCATGAATATTCTTTTCAAACGCTGTCCATTTTTCAATGGGGTAAATGTCGATCAGCTTCATGTCGAGTCTCCACTTTCAGATTGCAATATTTTATGGACGCTATAGGAAAATTAACGCTGCCTGTCAATAAAAACCTGTCTTTACAAACGGCTGTTTCAGTGTTAGATTTCAATAAATTGAAAATCTTTATTCATAAAGTTAACCGACTGACACTGCAGGAGCCGAAAATGGAAAATATCCCTGAAACGGAAAATATCCCTAAAGCGGGATATATCAAAATTAAATTTGGAAGTGATTTTGACGCGGTAAGCTCCAGTTTTGAAAAATCCATAGAGGACATGTTTCGATCGTTAAACCCGATTTTCACGCTGTGTGATCGCGCCTGGAATCCCCAGATGGACATTTATGAAACCCATGAAGAAATCATCATTCGCGCTGAAATCGCCGGTGTGGATAAAGAAGATATTGAAGTGGAGATCAACAGCAAAGCCGTCCGGATTCAAGGAAAACGGACAGAAATCACCCGTATTGAAAATGCCACATACATGCTTGCTGAAATTCAATATGGGTGTTTTGAAAGAATTCTCTTTCTGCCGTCACCAATTGATCCGGAAATTGTCAGTGCATCATATTTGAATGGCTTCCTTCAGATTCGACTGTTCAAGATGCCCATATCAGATGAATAATCTGTGGCGGATTCCACATATATTCAGTCATCATTTTAGATCTTCCTTTGGAGGTACCCATGCCAGAACAGCAGCCGCCTGCGGAAACCATTGCGGAAAACAAATTGGAGCTCCTTCCCATCCTGCCGTTATTTGATGTCGCCCTTTTCCCCAAAATGGTATTGCCCCTCATGGTGATGCAGGGGGAATCCGTGAAACTGATTGATGAGGCAATGGCCAGTGATCGCCTGATCGGACTGGTGGTGTCTAAAAAAATCGCCAAAGAAAGCGCCAGTCCTGAAGAAGATCTGTATATGTTCGGAACCAGCGCCTTGATTTTGAAAATGGCCAAAACTCAGGATAATCGCGCCCAGTTACTGGTTCAGGGACTCAGCCGCTTCAAGATACTTGAATTCATGAACAGCAAACCCTACCTTCAGGCCAAGGTTGAGATGATTCCTGAAACAGAAACCAAGGATACAGAAACCGAAGCCCTGATGTCCAATATTATCAATCTTTTTTCCCGGATTGCCGAACTTTCTCCCGGACTGCCGCCCGAAATCGGAGCCATGGCCAAGTCCATACAAGATCCTGGCACACTGGCGGATATGATAACTTCAACCATCAATTCCACGCCGGACGAAAAGCAGAAAATTCTGGAATTGATTGATATCAATCAGCGGCTTAAAGAAGTCACACGAATGGCCAACCATCAACTGGAAATCCTGGAACTCGGCAACAAGATTCAGAGCCAGGTTAAGGGAGACATTGATAAAAGTCAGCGCGAATACTATCTGCGTCAGCAGTTGAAGACGATTCGGGAGGAACTGGGTGAAAAAGACGATTCATCGGTCGAGCTGGATGATTACCGGAAAAAAATTGCGGAAAAAAATCTTCCTGAAGAAGCCGCCAAAGAGGCGGAGCGTGAGCTTAGCCGGTTATCGCGCATGCACCCCTCATCCGCAGAATATACCGTATCGTCCACTTATCTGGACTGGTTGACCGCCCTTCCATGGCATGACAGCACTACGGATAACCTTGATATTAAAAAGGCCAGAAAGGTTCTGGATGAAGACCATTTTGGTCTGGACAAAGCCAAAATCCGTATCCTCGAATATCTGGCGGTCAGAAAACTGAAACCCGATTCCAAAGGTCCGATTTTATGCTTTGCCGGTCCTCCCGGAACCGGCAAGACGTCCCTGGGAACCTCCATCGCCAAAGCACTCGGAAGAAAGTTTCACCGCATTTCCTTGGGAGGTGTCCGGGATGAGGCGGAGATTCGCGGGCATCGCCGCACGTATGTGGGGGCGCTTCCGGGCCGAATCATTCAGGGAATTCGCAGGGCAGGCGCTAATAATCCTGTGTTCATGCTGGACGAAATCGATAAGGTCGGCAGCGACTTCAGGGGCGATCCTTCCTCTGCGCTCCTTGAAGTGTTGGATCCGGAACAGAACTTCAGCTTTTCGGATCATTATCTGGACGTGGCCTTTGATCTGTCCAATGTCATGTTTATCACTACCGCCAATGTACTGGATACTATTCCGCCTGCACTGCGGGACCGGATGGAAGTCATTAATTTGTTGGGCTACACGGAAGATGAGAAAATCAAAATCGCCAACCGGTATCTGATTCCACGGCAGCGAAAAGCACATGGTCTGACGGTGGAGCATATTATTTTTTCCGGCGGGGCGATACGGCACATTATTTCCGGCTATACCAGGGAGGCCGGCCTGAGGAATCTTGAGCGCGAAATCGCCACGATCTGCCGGGGAGTAGCCAGTAAGGTGGCTGAGGGAGAAGCCACGGCTGCAACCATTAATTTAAACAATATTTCCAAATATCTGGGTCCGGTCAAGATGCAGACTGAAACCCGCGCCAGAGTATCGACGCCTGGCGTCGCCATTGGTCTTGCATGGACTCCCAATGGCGGAGATATTCTCTTTATTGAAGCAACATCCATGACGGGTGGGAAAAATCTTACCCTGACCGGCCAACTTGGTGATGTCATGAAGGAATCCGCCACAGCAGCCTTAAGCTTTATCCGCTCCAATGCGGTTTCAATGGGAATTGCAGACGACTATTTTGCAAATCACGATATTCACATTCATATCCCGGCGGGCGCAATCCCCAAAGATGGCCCATCCGCCGGAGTTACCATGTTGACCGCGCTGACATCTCTGCTCACCAACAAGCCGATCCGAAAAGATTTGGCCATGACCGGAGAGATTACATTAAGGGGTCAGGTGCTGCCGGTGGGCGGGGTAAAGGAAAAAGTACTGGCCGCGCATCGGGCTGGAATCAAAACCATCATTATGCCCAAATGGAATGAAAAAGACCTGGAAGAGATTCCCAAAAAAATTAAAAAAGACATTCAATTTTATTTTGTTGAAAAAATGATGGATGTTATCAAACTGGCTCTTGAAAAATGAAACGATTCTGCTGCCTGATAATTCTGGGATGGATTCTGATAGCGGGTGTCTATGGGTGTACTCGCTCTGTACCGTCTTCCAGCCGCCCGCCATCCACAGTTCCGCCATACTCTCCCAAACCCTATAAGGCCCTGGGGCAGTGGTATCAACCCCTGCCGGACGCCAGGGGGTTCAAGCAGTCTGGCATTGCCTCGTGGTATGGAGATGATTTTCATGGGAAAAAAACATCCAGCGGCGAAATCTACGACATGTATGCTGAGTCTGCAGCTCACAAGACCCTTCCCTTGGGGACAATTGTCCGGGTCCGAAACACAGACAACAACAAGGAAATGGAGATTCGCATCAACGACAGGGGTCCTTTTGTCACCGGAAGGGTCATTGATCTTTCTTATGCCTGCGCCTCCAAACTTGGCGTTTTGGGGCCAGGCACCGCTCCAGTTGAATTGGTTGCCGTTGGAACAACCGCCTTGGCAGCCAACAGCGGTGCCAGTTCGGCGGATTTTTATTATCAGGGAAATTTTACAATTCAGGTCGGAGCTTTTTCAGACCGCAACAATGCGGAGAAGCTGAAGGCTAAACTGGATAAATCCTATCAGAATGCTCATATCCAGTCGTACAAAAGTGGCATGGAAATTTTTTATCGGGTCAGGGTTACGAAATGTTCAAGCCTGGAGCAGGCTATCCAGTATGAAAAGACGCTGGCTTCGGGCGGGTACGATGGAGCCTTTGCCGTAGCGGAATAGCAGTGGATTTAGGGAGACACTGAAAAATGACAATTCAAATTGACGACGAAAACTTCTGTAAAACCGATGCTGCATCTTTTACGCGGTATCGTAGCCGCATTCCGGAACTGGCGGATTCCCTTATTGACAGTTGCCATGACAGGGAATGCTTTACCCACGTTGATTATGATCCCATTCCTTCCGAAGGATATGTGGTTGATATAATTGATAAGCTTCGGGAAATCCTTTTTCCAGGGTATTTCAGTCGGGAAAAAATTGATCCGGTCAGTCTCAAATATACCATGGGACAGGCGGTTACTGCATTGTTTGATATGCTCTCGGAGCAGATCACCCATAGCATCCGGCACGATTGCTTCCGCTATAACCTATCCTGCAGCGATTGCGGTGACCGGGGATATGAAATCGCACTGGCCGTGCTGGAATCCATCCCTTCGATACGAAAGATTCTGGCAACCGATATTCGTGCGGCTTATGAGGGTGATCCAGCAGCCAAAAGCCACGATGAAATCATTTTCAGCTATCCCGGGATATATGCCATCAGCGTCTATCGGGTCGCTAACAAGCTTTTTGAGTTAAATGTTCCGCTGCTTCCCCGAATCATGACCGAACATGCCCATAGTATCACGGGAATCGATATTCATCCAGGAGCCAAAATCGGCGAAAGATTTGTAATTGATCATGGCACCGGGGTTGTAATTGGGGAAACCACTGTGATCGGAAACAATGTCCGAATATATCAGGGTGTAACCCTTGGGGCATTATCCCTTCCGCAAAATGCCGGAGAAAAACTGAGGGGAAAAAAACGTCATCCCAGTATTGCTGATGATGTCATTATCTACTCCGGAGCAACCATTCTGGGAGGCGCTACGGTAATTGGGGAACGATCTGTCATAGGCGGCAATGTCTGGCTTACGGAGTCTGTTCCGCCCGACACAACGGTGATGATGGAATCTCCACGGCTGATTTACAAACATCCATATTCGGAATGAACAGTGGTCTGTTATACTTGACTGATTACTGAAAGATGAATGGTTGTAATTCATCACTCATAGCCACAGAGGCAGTTCACAATGATTTTATTCTAATGCATAACTCGTTGCAAGCATATGCCAGTAAACCCACCCGGCCAAATTCCTAATCAATTGTTAGGATATTATTGGAATAATATGAATAGATTGACTTTCGAAAAATTAAGAGATCTGCCTGATAAAGAAATCAATGATGATATTTTTTTCAAAAGAGAGAACTCAAACACATTAATTTTTGATAATATCAGAGTTTATAACTCAATGGGAATTGATTTATTGCTTAGCGGAACGTATAAACCCAATATTCCGTCAATAAAATTCAATTTTTATGTTCGTGGCACAGGCCCCATATGCAGAGTTGAGGTTAACAGTACTATTCATAAAGAAAATGGTCGTACACATAAACACTCTTTGCAGAAAGAAAGCTGTCCGAGACGAAATCTTCCATACGCTGAACAGAGAGACGATTTGAAAGATAAAAATGTTAAACAGGTATGGGAGATAATCTGTAGCCAGTCTGAAATAAACCATAGGGGAATGTTTGCTGAACCTGGTAGGTAAAAAGGTATCGGATATGATATTGAATTGTGAAAGTATTAAAGAATATGTCAACTCTTTTTCATTGGTAAAAAAGTGCGATGTAATCCAATGCGGAGATTTACGCATCGCAACACCGTTTATTTATCCGAACGGCTCGCATATTGATTTGTTTCTGATAAAAACTAATGAGTTATTCACCAATTATGTTCTTTCGGATTTTGGGCAGACAGCGGACTATGTTGCAGATATGCAATTCAGTCTGTGGGCAACAAAAAAAAGACGGACAATTATTGATGATATTTGCCAGTCTCTCAGGGTAACGAATTCAGACGGACAATTTGAAATACAGCTTACCCCTGAAGATTTTACACAATTTTACAATCCGATTGTAAGACTGACTCAGGCATGTATAAGAATCAGCGATCTGGTTTTTACGCAAAGACTGACAATCAGCGGAACATTTCAGGAAGAGATTGAAGAGTTCTTGGCTGTAAGTCATCTGAACTATGAACCTGACATAGCCTTGAAAGGTAAGCATGATAAAGACATAAAAGTTGATTTTAAGGTGCAAGGCAAGAATATCATTTCCTTGGTTCAGTCGTTATCATCCAGAACCAACAGCCATATCATCGCGAATGAAATATTCACAAGATGGTATGATTTGAGTTCGTATAAAAGTAGCAGTCAGTTTATAACAGTTTACGATCAGTCTTGCGATGCTTATCGTGATGATGATCTGGGAAGACTTTCTGAGTTCTCTATGGTTCTGGGTTTTCCAAAAGAACAAGAACAATTATTGGAAGCTCTTGCTGCATAAAACTCCTAACCCTCAGTTGCAACGGATGCCAAAAGCCGCGCCGCTGAACTTGTTGTTAGGAGCTTGCAGAAATGGAAGAGATTGAACTTTCGCTTGAAAAAACCATGCCCATTTGGTGGACGTTCGCATACTAGCATTGCTCGTCTCGATGCTGGCTGGTTTTGTCCTGGGAGCTATTTTTCACTTTGCCACTTTCAGAAATTTGCCACTATATTGGATTGCACCCTATGGACATTGATATGGATATTAGAAAAAACCAGTTGTTTGAAGTTGACATATCCGGCGTTGCTTACGGCGGCAAGGGGATCGTTCACATCGAAGGGTTTGCCGTTTTTGTGGATAAGGCGGTTCCCGGAGACAGGGTTCGCATTGCTATTACCCGAAAAAAGAAAAATTATGCCGAAGCCCGCATGGTGGAACTCCTTCAACCTTCTGCGGACCGGGTTTCAGCACCCTGTCCCCACAGCGGCGTTTGCGGGGGGTGTAAATGGCAGTTTCTGGACTATGATCGTCAACTGGAGTATAAACGGCGGCATGTTGTGGAATCTTTGGCGCATATCGGATTGATTAAAGAGGCGACGGTCCATCCGACAATTCCTTCCGAGCTGCGCTTCGGATATCGCAATAAAGTGGAATTCACCTGTTCGGACAGCAGGTGGCGTTTGCCAAGTGAAATGGAAAACCCTGATATTGGGAGTTGTTTCGCCTTGGGATTCCATGTGCCGGGCGTCTTTCATAAAGTTCTGGATATCGAATCCTGTCTGCTGCAACCGGACATGGGAAATCGCATATTGGGTGATGTACGCCGGTATATTCAATCATCGGAAATGCCGATGTACTGTCCCCGGACGCACAATGGATTCTGGCGGTTTGTCATGCTTCGGCATTCCGTGGCTCATGATCACTGGATGGTTAATATCATTACCTCTGCGGAGAACAGCGGTGCAATGCAGCCTTTGGCGGATATGTTGAAGAACAAGTATTCGCAGATCATTTCTGTTGTCAACAATGTTACAGCTAAAAAAGCTGCTGTATCTGCAGGGGAATATGAAATTCAGCTTTACGGAAGCGCACAGTTGACAGATCGCATCTGCGGGTTTGAATTTGACATATCCGCCAATTCATTCTTTCAGACCAACAGCAGAGGAGCGGAAACCCTGTACCGCACGGTAATGGCTTATGCCGGACTCACCGGCGATGAAACGGTTTTCGACCTGTATTGCGGCACCGGAACCATTGCCATCTGTCTCTCAAAAGCCGCCCGAAGGGTTATCGGATTTGAACTTGTTGATGCTGCGGTATCCAATGCTGAAAAAAACTGCCTGAAAAACGGCGTCTCAAACTGCACGTTTTACCGGGGAGATATCAAGGATCGTCTGTCCGAGGTCTCACTTGTGCCTGATGTCATGATTATCGACCCTCCGCGCGACGGTATGCACAAAAGTGTCGTAAAGCAGGTTCTGGATATACTGCCCGAGAGGATCGTCTATGTATCCTGCAATCCTGCAACACTGGCCAGGGATCTGGGGTTGATGAAAGACGCATATCAGGTTATCGAAGCGCAGCCTGTGGATATGTTCCCCCATACGTTTCACATCGAATCGGTCGCCCGCCTTCAAAAGCGGCTATAAGAACTACGAATTACATATATATACTTCGATCGGGCATAATCTGCGATTTTCATAAACTCCCTCTCCCAGCGGGGGAGGGGTGGGGTGGGGGATCAAAAACGTAAAATTACGCCAGTTCGCAGTATATAATCATTCGTAATCCACAATGGAGGTTGTGTTGCTGAAGCAAGTTGTTTTTCTGGACAGAGATGGGGTCATCAATCGGGATTCTTCGGATTACATCAAGTGCTGGGAAGAGTTTATCTTCCTTCCAAACAGTCTCGAAGCCTTGACAATCCTTACCCGGAAAGGCTACACACTCATTTTGATTACCAACCAGTCCATCATCCACCGCAAGTGGATAGCGCCGGAAGTATTGGAGGATATGCACCAGCGGCTTAAATCAACAGTGGCATCCCACGGCGGCAAAATCACCGATATTTTTTTCTGCCCCCACACACCTGAAGAAGGCTGTTCCTGCCGTAAGCCCAAACCCGGACTGATTCAGCAGGCTTATGAAAAATATGCCATTGATCTCTCCGATGCCATTATGGTGGGCGACAGAGCCAAAGATATTCTGTGCGGAAAAGCTGCCGGCTGCGGTAAAACGATTTTGGTTCAGACCGCCAATGATCCAACTGGGGGCATTACTGCTCAGGATACTCTGGCCATGGACAACGTCTATCCAGATACGGTTGTGGCTGATTTGCTTGAAGCCGCCAGATGGATCATTTCATGAATGATCGGGGGGTTAGATAATTGTCAATTAAAAGATTATCTTCAATTCAATCAGGCCAAAAGGTATCCTGCCTAACCCCCCAAGGGTCCCTGACCGATCTGGAAGGCTGCCTGGATCGCATTACATTTTACAATCCGGAAAACCATTATACCATCGCAAAATTTTGTCCCAAAGGCGCCCAAAACGCGATTACGGTTGTCGGGTTCATGCCGGCGCCTACAGCCGGAGAATTTCTGAAGCTGGACGGTACCTGGGAAACGCATATCCGCTACGGACAGCAGCTAAAAATCATCCGATTTGAAGTTCTGCTGCCAGCAACGGTTGACGGCATCCGAAAATATCTTAAGTCTGGTGTGATCAAGGGATTGGGCGCCAAAACTATTTCCAGGTTAGTTCGCCATTTTGGGGATCAAACACTTGTAGTTATTGAATCTGAACCTGAAAAACTGACCGACGTCAAGGGCGTCGGCAAAGCCATTGCAAAACAGATTGCAGAGTCCTGGCAATCGCATCATGCGATTCGCTGTCTGATGATTTTTCTCCAGAAACACGGCATTTCGCTGGCTTACAGCGGCCGTATTTTCAAACAATACGGCGTGGCGGCCGTCGATATCCTCAGGGATCATCCTTACCAGATCGCCTGTGATCTTCCGGGAATGGGATTTTATATCGCGGACCGGATTGCGCAGCAACAGGGCGCGCTTTCCGATGATCCGCAGAGAATTCGGGCCTGTATTCTGCATCTGCTGGAACAGGCGGCAGGTGATGGCCACATGTTCATGACGGGTCATGAAGCCCGGCGTAAATGCGCAAAACTATTTGACATTGACTCTGAATCTGCATTTGCGGCCATGCATGAGCTCTCTGATGAAGGTCATGTGGTGCAGGAAACGATGGAAGATCAAGGCTGCGAACAAGATAGCGAACAGGGTGGATATCTGGCGCTTTATCTTTCAGCGCTTCATCGGGCGGAAACCGGTATCGCCCAGCGGATCAAGGCATTTTTAACGGTTCCGGTGAAACCCCCGGATATCAATCAGGAGCAGATGACCAGGGAAATTCTGGCGCGTCTGGCCATTCAGCTTTCCTCAGAGCAGCAGTCCGTGCTGGAAGAGATTCTCCTGCATCACATTGCCATCATCACCGGTGGGCCTGGAACCGGAAAGACCACCCTGATCCGTTCCATAGCTGCGATATGCGATCGCCTGCAGCATAAAACCATCCTGTCCGCACCGACTGGTCGCGCAGCCAGACGTCTTTCCGAGGTTGCCAGGAAAAAAGCCTCAACTCTGCATAAGCTTCTGGGATATAATCTTGAGCAGAATGATTTTGAAAAAGATGAAGACGATCCTCTAAATGTGGACGTGATGATAGTGGATGAAGCCTCAATGGTGGATGCCCAGCTTATGTTTCATCTGCTAAAGGCGATTCCGGTGACCGCCACCCTGATTCTGGTCGGGGATGTGTTTCAGCTTCCGTCAGTTGGACCAGGAAACATCCTTTCGGACCTGATTCAATCCGGGGTCATCCGGACATTCGAACTGAAAGAGATATTTCGCCAGGCTGAAAAGAGCCCTATTATCGTAAACGCCCACCTGGTCAGGGAGGGTAAGCTTCCAAATCTGGACAAGGACCGACATTCGGAAGAGCTTTCGGAATTTTATTTTATTGAACAATACCAGCCTGAAACTGTTCTGAAGACGATTGTTGAGCTATGCAGCCGAAAAATCCCGGAGCGTTTTGGGTTGGACCCGGTCAGGGATATTCAGGTGCTTAGCCCCATGCACAAGGGGACGGTAGGAACCATTCAGCTTAACCAGGTGCTTCAGGAAGCATTGAATCCCAAATCTTCCCCCTTGGCGGTTGGAATTCAGTTCAGACTGGGAGACAAGGTCATGCATCTGAAAAACAACTACGCCAAGGAAGTGTTTAACGGGGACATCGGCATCATTTCAGGAATTGATCAATCTGCCAAATCAGCACAAAGACGGCTTTCGGTGAATTATGACGAGAGGCTGGTGGATTATGAAAGCGAAGAGCTTGACGACCTGATTTTGGCTTATGCCATTTCCGTCCATAAATCCCAGGGGTCCGAATATCCGGCAGTGGTGATTCCGATGATGCCTCAGCACCATCCGCTGCTTCAGCGCAATCTCTTATATACAGCCATAACGCGAGGAAAAAAACTGGTCATTATCGTTGGAACCCGACAGGCCTTGGATACGGCCATCAAGAACGATAAACCAGGAAATCGCCTTTCGCTTCTTGATCAGCGACTGAAAAGCGTGAGGGCGTGAGATCGGAACTAAAACCCTATTGCAGAAAGGCCTGATATCGGTTCAACATGTCGAAGAATTTACTTGAGGTCCATCATTTAAAGAAGTATTTCCCGATTTTTGGCGGCATATTCAGAAGAAAAACAGGATATGTCTATGCGGTGGACGACATCTCCCTGACAATTCAGGAAGGAAAAACCCTCGGGCTTGTCGGGGAATCAGGCTGCGGAAAAACAACAGTGGGCAGAGCCATTCTGCGCTTGATTGAGCCTGACAGCGGAGCAATCAATTTCATGGGACACGATCTGATGGCGCTGTCGCAAAGCAGGTTGAGAGGCATCCGCAGAAACATGCAGATCATTTTTCAGGATCCTTTCGAATCCCTGGATGCCAGACAGACCATCGGTGATATTCTTGAAGAGCCATACCAGATTCACAAGGTTGGCTCTTCCGATGATCGAAAGGATCATGTAAAAAACCTGCTGAATCGTGTTGGAATGCCGGCAACAGCGGTCTCGCGTTTTGCGCATGAGTTCAGCGGAGGCCAGCGGCAGCGGATTGGGATCGCACGGGCCATTGCCTTAAATCCCAAACTCATCGTCTGTGATGAGCCGGTTTCAGCTCTGGATGTCTCCATTCAATCCCAGATTGTCAATCTGCTGCTAAAGCTCCAGCAGGAATTGAATATTTCCTACCTGTTCATTGCGCATAACCTGGCGGTTGTGAAACACATTTCAGATGACATTGCCGTAATGTATCTGGGAAGAATTGTGGAATATGCTGATTCTGAAGAGTTATACGCTGCACCGTTGCATCCCTACACCCAGGCCCTGATATCTGCCATACCGATTCCTGATCCTTCCAGAAAAAGGAAAAGATTCCTGCTTCCAGGGGATGTTCCTTCTCCAGCCAATCCCCCTTCGGGGTGTCATTTTCATCCCCGCTGCCCATTCGCGATGGAGATATGTAAAACAGCATATCCTCAACTGTGTTCCGTAGCCGGCGCCGACGAAAAAAATCATCAGGTGGCCTGTCACAGGGCCGGAGCCGTGTCCCTGCTTTAAGGGACTGTTATTAATGCAAGATGCAGATCGAATCATCGCAGGGGCAGGTGCCGTCAACTTCGTAAGCATATACGATGCGGCTTTCGATTTCGGCGCGGGCTCCTGCAATGGGCGCAAACGGAAAGGCGGCACAACGTGCGACAAGCTCCGGTCTGGCCGGGATGCTCTCCATGCCATTGCCGATCACCTCCCCGGTACGACCATCCAGGATATCGGCATCTTCGCCGTTGGTGACCACGACGACAGGAATCTGATACGAAGCCAGTAGCCGGGATGCCGCCAGGGCCGGGCGATGCCGGGTTACCAGCGAACCAGGACCGTATTTGATGATCATACAGATTCTATCGGCAACGGTTATGGCCATATCCACTTTCACTATGGCGCAGTTGTCCCCTGCCTTGACCTGAAGGCTGCACCGGCTCTGAATATCCGTTCGGGAATACCCTTTGGTGTCCATCAGGAGCTTGGCCAGTTTCTGGCGGTACCTTTCGTCATGGGTGTCCGGGAGTATCCGGCCGGTAACTGCATCCACCAGTTCTCCGAGTATCAGATGATGGCCTTCCATTGTAAGTATCATCCCCTTTTCTGAAACAATCCATGTCCGGGAAAACTTGAAGAATCCCGCAGGATATGTTAGTTTTTTAAAAAATGATCTTCGATATCTATACTTGAGACCGGATAAATATGAGCGTCGAATCGCTTCTGGGATCGCCGCACCCCAGTGCGGTTCTTGTTTTAGCCGCCACAAGAGCGTCGTCGTAATTGCCGCACTGGGGTGCGGCGATCCCAGAATGGCTCCCATGTACGATTTCTGGAAGGCTATATCAAGACAATTTATTCCTGGCAAGACCAATCATGAAAATGGCGAATGACAACAAAGTTTCTTCCCGGCACCTTCAGCTTCCGCTGGGGTTTAACAAAACAGACCCTGGCGATCTCAAACGGGTAATGGCCTTTTTGGACGACAGATCATCCGCCAAGCTGCCGGTTTCACTCTCGGAGGTGTTCTCCCGGTTTTCAGAGCAGTCCGATGCATGGTCCGGGGCAAGAATCGCCAGAACCATAAGCAGCCTTTTTTCCGATCGAATGATTTCCTGTGTGGTGAATGGCAACACTTCCCTGTATCATCATTCCAGCGTCTTTCTGGAAGCGCCCGATCAATGGGAGCGGATTCAGGTTATACCTCGAAAGCGTCTGGCATCCTGCGAAATGGAGGCTATTGTCGATAACTGTCAGAAGATATTTGGTATGGACTGCCCTTCGGATCAAGATGATCTGGTCCATTTCCTTGGTGTTTGTTTGAAACAATGGAAATCCTTGCTTGCCGGTTTCAGCAGCCTGGCTGAAACCGGGCAATACCCCGGAGCAAAGGACATCCGCTCCTGCCTTTTTTTTATTCAGGTGTGGATGACCAAACCCGATCCTTACGAAAAAATCTGTGCTGTCCGCGATATGGAATCAGCCCTGTCGTCATTTTCCCATACATTTATCCAATTGAAAGATTTCTATGAAAACTGGATTATCCGCTGGGAATTTTGGCGGAGATCGATCGAGCAGTTCATCGAGTTCCAGTCCGAAATTGAAGATGATCCAGAGGCTGCCGCCGCTCTCTCAAGATTGCGCCATATCCTGGAGAAACAGAATCCATGGGATGACCTAATTTGCATGGATGCCCTGATTGCCCGGATTAAAACGGTTCATGACCGAGTTCGGGATGAGAGATTCACCCTGCTACAGCGCGACATGCTATTGCAAATAGATCGGATGATTGAAACAGTTTCTGGATCACTGAAAAATGTCCATGCCAGAGATGAGGTAAGAAACAAGGCGCTGTTTGAATTGCAGAAAATCAAGAAAACCATTGAGTCCGAGAAGTCCAACAGTCTCATTTTTAAACATTGGGAAATTGCCGAAGAAGCCTTTGAAAATGCACAGGATATTGTGTTATCCCAGAGCTGATTTTTTTTCGGGATATCCATGAAATGCCAAGCCATTTTCTCCTTTACAGAGAAGACCATTTTTGTTATGCTAACGGATTCAATAGTATTGTTTTTCCCGTGCTGCAGTGATTTGTCGCCCCCGCACAGGGGCGTGGATTGAAACTTAAATACGCTGATTCAGCGACAGGATGCCGATAGGTTCGATTATGAAAAAAAAAGATGTTGATTTTTTTAAGGGACAGTTGAACAATCTGCTCGAAGAACTGCTCAGTCAAGCAGATGAAACCGTATCTGGAATGAACTCTCCCAAAGAGAATTTTCCAGATCCAACAGACAGGGCATCACTGGAGTCAGACCGCAATTTCATGCTGCGAATTCGGGACAGGGAGAGCAAGCTCATCCTTAAAGTTAAGAAAGCTTTGGCGCGGATTGAAACAGATACCTTCGGTATCTGTGAATCATGTGGAGAGGATATTTCTTATGATCGTCTGAAAGCAAGACCCGTAACAACCCAGTGCATTGACTGTAAAACCAAAGAGGAAAATTTGGAAAAAGCCCTTGGACTATGATCAGGCAGGCATCGACCTGCACATTCATTCAACCGCATCCGACGGAACCTTGTCTCCCGTTGAAATTCTTCGACTGGCCGAAAAGCTTGAACTCGGGGCGATTTCAATTACGGATCATGACACCCTGAAAGGCTCCAAATGCCTGCTTGAAGCTGCAGCTTCGTCGGATGTTCGTGTACTTACCGGTATTGAAATCAGCACAGTTTCTCCGGTTTTGCACCCTGTTGCAGGAAGTTTTCATATTCTGGGCTATGGCATCCGGTTGAATGATCCGGAGCTGAACCGAACACTTGAAATCCTTCAACAGGCCAGAGAAAACCGCAATCCATTCATCATCAACTGCTTGAATGCAATGGGGATGGACATTACGATTGAGGAAGTTATTCAGACATCCGGGGAAGCTCAAATCGGCAGACCGCATATTGCGCAGTTGATGATAAAAAAAGGCTTTGTTCAGACAATTAATGAAGCGTTTGACCGCTACCTTGGATTCAACAAACCGGCATATATAGACAAGTATCGGCTGGGCTGTCAAGAAGCGATTGAAATGATAACAGCGGCCGGTGGCATGCCGGTTCTGGCCCATCCATTTCTTCTTGGAATTCAGGATAATTCCCGCCTGGAATCCCTTGTGGCGACCCTGAAGGAAATGGGTTTGCAGGGGATTGAAGTGTATTATCCCGAACATTCTCTATCTTATGTTGAATTTTATTCACAGCTTGCCCGAAGCCATGATCTGGCGATCACCGGCGGAACTGATTTTCATGGCGCTCTCAAGCCTGATATCCAACTGGGATACGGAAAAGGGGATTTTTTCGTCCCGTATTCTGTCTATGACTTGCTTTTGAAACGTCAACAGACGATGGTTTGATTGGTTATGTTCCACCCCAGCCCGTCAGAATTGGAAAAAAAACTCGGTTATTCTTTTACCGATCCGGCGCTTCTTGAAGAGAGCCTTCGGCATAGCTCTTATGTCAATGAAATGCCTGCAAAGGGGCTGCCGGACAACGAGCGCCTGGAATTCCTGGGCGATGCCGTGGTGAACCTTATCACCGGCCATTTGCTGATGATATATTATCCTGATTTTAACGAAGGCCATTTGTCCCGAATGCGGGCGCATCTGGTTAACGAGTTTCAGTTGTCCAATATTGCCGGTGAACTCAGCCTCGGAGAATATGTTCAGCTTGGAAAGGGTGAAAGCCTGTCCAATGGCCGCAAAAAGCCGTCAATACTGGCCAACACCTTCGAAGCCCTGATGGCGGCCGTTTATCTGGATGGCGGCTATTCTTGCGTGTTTCAGATTGTTTCCTGCTATATGAAGCCCCTGATGGAGGCGAATGCGCCTTCAGTTTCGGTTCAGGATTTCAAAAGCAAGTTCCAGGAATTGATTCAGAGTACCCAGGGTCCCCTCCCGACTTATACCGTTACCGCCGAAACCGGTCCGGATCATGATAAGATGTTTATCGTCCAACTAACTTGTGGTGATATTCAGGCAAAAGGATTTGGTAAAAGCAAAAAAAATGCGGAGCAGGATGCGGCCCGAAAAGCCCTCGACATCTTCACGAAACATGCCCCCAGTTGAGGACCATGTAAAACCTTTTATCATTCCGGTATTTATTCCACATGCCGGCTGCCCCCATCAATGTGTTTTCTGCAATCAGAAAGCAATCACCCAATCCGAAGTCCACGCGCCTTCCACTGCGCAAATTGAAGCCTCCATTCGTTCGTATCTCAAATATCTGACACCAAACCGAAAACCCGTGCAGATCGCTTTTTTCGGCGGAAATTTTTTGGGAATTGATCACCGTGAAATAATAAGACTTCTGAATGCCGCCACCCAGTTTGTCCAGGAGGGAATTGTAGATGGTATCAGGTTTTCGACTCGACCGGATACCATTACGAAAGATCGGCTGGAAATCCTGCATGGATTTCCCGTATCAACGATTGAGATTGGTGCGCAGTCCATGAATGATGTTGTTTTGGCTACATGCAGACGGGGGCATACTGCCCTGCATACGGCCTGTGCGGCCCAATTGGCAAAAGCTGCTGGCTATGAAGTGGGGATACAGATGATGGTGGGACTCCCTGGTGATGATGATGCAGGCGCCATTTCGACAGGTTGGCGAATTGCCGATCTATGTCCGGCTTTTGTCCGGATTTATCCAGCGGTTGTTCTGGAACACAGTCCGTTGGCTGATTGGTACCGCAAGGGGCAATATACCCCGTTATCACTTTCAGCCGGAGTTTCCATGGTGAAGATGCTTTATCTGATGTTTCAGGAAAGCAACATTGCGGTCATCCGAATGGGGCTTCAGGCGACAACTGATATGCAGGACGGATCCATTCTTCTGGCAGGGCCGTTTCACCCGGCCTTTGGGCACCTGGTGATGGCGGAAATATATCGCGACAGGGTCATTGAACTGCTGAAGGCCAGCAGCGGCGCCCTGGACGCGGTAACCCTTTGTGTTAACCCGAAACGTATTTCGACCATGAGGGGACTGAAAAATGAAACCATTCATTATCTCAAAAACCGGTTTCATATTCGGTGCCTTGATGTCAAGAGCGACCCTTTGACACCCGATCATCACATATCTCTGGTCCTATGAAAAATACCCGAATCCTGCTAATCGTCAAAGATGA
The DNA here is from genome assembly GCA_037129415.1 of Deltaproteobacteria bacterium. Taxonomy (GTDB): domain Bacteria; phylum Desulfobacterota; class Desulfobacteria; order Desulfobacterales; family Desulfatirhabdiaceae; genus RAAP-1. Next base: position 7,006 of record JBAXVB010000028.1, on the reverse strand, counting down.
TACTGCAAGAAATGCTTATGTTGAAATACTGAGCAAAATAGGTGTTTCATTTGATATTACGACTTCTTTCGCTGATGCATCCAGCATGGCGATAAATACTCCATATAATGGCATGATTGTTGATATCCTCGCTCTCGTACGTGCGGATCAAAACGAAAAAAGAATTGCCCATGAATGCATGAATTTCTACCCTTCTGCGCGAATTAAATGGGACCCCAGACACAAAATAGTACATTTGCTCATGTTCTCTACAACCTCACACACCGAAGCAGAATCGGCGCTCCGGATGTTTATTGATGAGCGGTGTAAGTCTTTTGCAGCAAGGTCTTTAAGGGTATTCAACAGAAAAAATATTAACCTGAATCTCCTACTTTCTCTGGACTACCATTGTTCTGATGAAAAAGCAGCGAAGACATTCTTGTTGGACATTTCCAAGGGAGGCTGCTTTCTTCATACTGCCCAGAACCTGGATAACGGGCAAGTGGTTTGGCTACGTTGCCCGGAGCTTTCAGATCCAACACCAATTAAAGCCGTTGTATGCTGGCAGCTCCAGTGGGGCCTTAAACAACAAATTTCCGGCATTGGGGTAAAGTTTGAATCGTTATCGGAGATTCAGGAAAAAGAAATCAAAATGATCCTGGACGGCTAATCTGTCTGCAACCTCAACCAACCTCATCCAGCACCTTTCTGACCATTTCAGCCATATCGACAAGCGAAACAGGCTTCATGAGAAATCCTTTGATACCCATGGCCTTACTTTGCTGCTCATCAATTTCGTCGCTGAAACCTGTGCAAATAATGATCGGAATCTCAGGTCTGATCGAAATCAACTCCCTGGCAAGTTGCTCCCCTGTCATAAGCGGCATGCCCTTGTCGCTGATCACCAGATCAAAATTGCCGGGATTGGCTTTGAAAGCAGACACCGCATCCAGGCTGTTCGTTCGTACAGTTATCTGATAGCCGAGTTTTTCGAGCATCATCCGTTCTACGACTGCTATCGACTCTTCATCATCGACCAGCAGAATTCTTTCGCAGCCAGTCGGATACATTCTGGTGACGGCGGCAGTCTTGCTATCCCTATCGTCTTTTAAAAGAGGCAAATAGACATGAAATGCGGTTCCTTTTCCAACCTCGCTGTAAACACGAATATCTCCTCCATGTTCCTTCACTATGCCATGCACCACAGAGAGACCCAGTCCCGTACCCTTTCCCTGTTCTTTTGTGGTAAAGTAGGGATCGAATATTTTATCGACCAGCGTTTGATCTATTCCTGTTCCGGTATCTGATACGGTAATGCACACATATCCGCCTGGCAAAATATCTCCTGGCATTGCATGGGGTGGCAATTCATCCTTTTCACCAAAAGCCTGATGAGATATTCCGATGTTCGATCCTATGGCCGTCTCTTTCAGCTCAACATTAATTGTTCCTCCAAATTGCTCAACGGCATGATAGGCGTTGGTGATAAGGTTCATGGCGATCTGATGCACCTGCGTAGGATCTGCGGAGACCAGGCCGCAGTCCGTGCTGATATGGCTTGAGATTTCAATATTCATGGGTATCGCCGCTCGGGCCAGTTTCAATACTTCTTTCAGAATGGGCTGAATCCGGATGGGCAGTTTCCTGGGTTTGGATTGACGGCTGAAAGTCAGTATCTGTTTGACCAGCTCACTGCCCCGTTGCGCGGATTTATGGATTTGTTCAATGCTTTCATGCTCGGGGCTGTCTGGTAGAATGTCATCAAGCAGCATCTCTGAAAGGCCGCTGATCGGAAACAGAATATTGTTCAGATCATGGGCAATGCCGCCGGCAAGAGATCCAATGGACTCCATTTTCTGGACCTGCTGTAGGTGGTCTTGGAGTTTGGCCTTCTCTTCCATCGCCAGCTTTCGATCGGTGATGTCACGCGAAATACCCTGGACCCCAAGAATATTTCCATGCTCATCCCGGTAAAACTGGGCATTGGTGGATACCCAGACCACAGACCCGTTTTTTGCTCGCAGGGGTGCTTCATACCCTTTGACTTCTCCCTTTTCCTGTAAAACTGACAGGAATTGATTACGATCTTCAGGATTTACATAGAACCCGGCAAGTTTCTTCCCGATGACTTGATCAGGGGCATACCCAAATATTTGTTCAACCGAGGGAGAGACGATGCGTATTACCCCTTCAGTGTCCGTTCTGTAAAAGACATCAATGATATTTTCAAATATTTCCCTGTATTTTCTCTCGCTTTCCCGTAAGGCGGCTGTCCTTTCCTGAACCATTCTATTCAGTGAATCCTTCTGCTCCCGCAGGGCATCCTCCGCTTTTTTGATCCGGAGGGCGACCTTGACCTGTGAAACCAGTTCATGCTGGTCAATCGGCTTGGCCAGAAAGGCATTTGCGCCAATCTCCAGTCCTTTGACCCGGCTGTTGGGGTCGGTCTTGATAGCCGTAATCATGATCACCGGAATGCGCTTCGTGCTTTCATCCGACATCAGCCTGCTGCATGTTTCAAAGCCATCCATACCCGGCATTTTTACATCCAGCAAAATGGCGTCAGGTAATTCGGCCTTGGCCATCTCTATCCCTTCCATCCCGGATTGGGCGGTAAGTACGCTGCAGCCGGGCAACAGATTCTTCAGCAGGGCCGAAAGTGTAATCAGATTATCCATTTTGTCATCAATCGCCAGTATTTTCTGCATAAAACCTCCCATCATCCTTTTAAATATTCTGCGATCTTTTTCAGGCAGTCCTGCGGGGCAATCGGCTTGGAGATGTAATCATCACATCCTGCAGAAAAAATCTTTTCCCTGTCGCCTTTCATAACCCGGGCGGTCATGGCGATCACCGGAATCCGACTCAGTTCCTTGTTATCTTTTAGATGCCGCACCACCGTGAAACCATCCATCTTCGGCAAGGCCATGTCAAGCAGGATAAGATCGGGTCCGATTTCCGCAGCCATCCTAAGCCCCTCTTCACCGTCCACCGCTTCTATGATCCGGTATCGGTTCTGCAAAATCGCCTTTATGGTTGTCATGTTGTCGGGATTGTCCTCCACGATCAGGATGCTGGGGGGGCCTGCCGCTTTCGTCGTTGCCCGCGGCGCACCTGCCAAAACGACATCCTTATTTTCAGGTTCCCCTAAGGTAGTTAGAGCATCCCACGCTGGTTTTTTCGAGAAATCAGAGATAGTGACTTCCTTGCATCCATGTCCTCCAAATGCGGCGGCTTCCTTTTTGATGTGGTTCTCATGAAGCCGTACGGGTGTTTCTGAATGGGTATCAATCATGGAGCTGATTTTAAATAACAGGCTTTCCTTGTCCACATCCCCCTTCTGAACAAGCTGCTGAATATGGTTAGTGCTGAGCCGCTTGAAATCCTCCGGAGTCAAATCTTTGGCAGTGAGAATCAAAACCGGTATTTTTTCTGTCGCCTGTCGGCTACGTATCTTTTCCAGCACTTCAAAACCGTCGATCCCTGGCATCATCAAATCCAGAATAATGCCTTGGGGGATTGTATGGGCGACATAGTCAAAGGCTTCCTGCCCGCCTCTGGCTACATCGGCAATATATCCAGCAGATTCAAGAACCGCTTTGACCTGGATGATCGCCACTTCGTTGTCCTCAACCAGTAGAATCCTGGGTATAGTCCGGGGTATAACCGCCTGTTTTTCATATCCAGGGTGTTGAGCAAGAGCCTCGAGATCCAGCAGTATTCTCTTGATTTCTGCAAACAGCGTTACCGATGTGGCAACGCTTTTATCCAGCACGGAAAAGACGTTTCCGCTCAATTTGTTCCGGTCTTCTTCGGTGAGGTCCTTGGCCGTGACTACGATGATCGGCATATCTCTGGTCTCGGGGTTGCCGCGAATTTTCTCCAAAACGGCGAAGCCATCCAGCTCGGGCATCATCAAGTCCAGAACCAATACGTCGGGAACCTGTTTTTTGATCAATTCAAGACAAACAGCACCATTCTCGGCCACAATCAGATTTAGCCCCTCTGATTCAATGATTCGCCCGATTTGCCGACGGTCCAACTCACTGTCATCGACTATCATGATTGAGCGGATTCCCGGCTTTCCGATCTTTTCAATCTCGGAGATGAGCTGTTCCTTCGACACTGGCTTGGTAACATAGCCGATAGCGCCGAGGGCGAATCCGGTTTCCTTGCCCTCCGAGATGGATACGATAATGACCGGAATGTCTTTGGTCTCGGGGTTCTTCTTCAGGCCCTGCAGCACCTCCCAGCCGTCGATGTCCGGCATGATTATATCGAGGGTGACAGCGAATGGGCGTTCGCGCTCGGCGAGAATTAGCGCCTCGGCTCCAGATGTTGCAGTGAGCGTATTGTACCCTTCCTGGAGCAGGTAACGGGAAATCATCGCCGCCATATCCGGTTCATCATCCACGACGAGAATGGTCTTGCGTTCTGACTTTACTCCCGAAATTTGACGGATGACGATCGGTTCACAGACGGGAGTCTTCCCCTGCCATGCAACAGGCAGGGTCAACGTAAATGTGGAGCCAACTCCTTTTGAGCTTTGCACTGCGATATCCCCGCCCAGCATTCTGGCTGCCTTGCGGGCGATGGTAAGGCCCAGCCCCGTCCCTTCATGCTTTCTCGCAGATGTTCCATCCACCTGCCGGAATTCGTCAAAGATACAGGGGAGATCATTTTCCGCAACTCCAATACCGGTATCCGCAATCCGGACGGAGAACTTTCCCTTATCCAACCGGACAGAAACAGTCACACTGCCCTCATTGGTAAATTTGACGGCATTGGCGATCAGGTTTTGCAGTATTTGAGATACCCGTATCTCATCGCTTTCAAGCTGCGGGATGCCTTCGGGGATATCCTGATGGAGTGCAATCTGCTTTTCCTCGGCCAGAGGTGCAATGCTTTCAACAATATCATCTATGGCCATGCGAAGGGAAAATGGCTTGGGGTTGACATCCATCCGACCGGCCTCAATCTTGGACAGATCCAGAATATCGTTGATCAGCGTGAGAAGATTTCTCCCGTTACGCTCGATAATCTCCAGATAGTTGACCTCTTCCGCGCTCAGTTTCGAACTGGCCTGCATCATCAGCACGCGAGAAAGAGCCATGACGGAATTGAGCGGTGTCCGGAGTTCGTGGCTCATGTTCGAAAGAAACTGGCTCTTCAGACGGTTGGCCTCTTCCACGGCCAACTGCTGTTGCTCCAGCTCCACATTCTGTTGTTGCAACTCCTCGGTCTGTCTCCGGAGTTCGGTGGACTGAGCCGCCATTTCCTCCGACTGAGCCTGAATCTCCTCATTTTTAGTTTTCAGTTCCAGGTTGGCCCCTTCCGTCGCCAACCGACGACGATCTATCTCCACGTTCTGCAGCCGCAATTCTTCAGCCTGGATTTGCAGCTCTTTTGACTGTTCTGCAAGTTGCTCGTTTTGTTTGTCCAGTTTATGGGAATATTCCCGGATACCTTCGAAAGCCAACATGCCGATAATGCCAACATTAAGACTCTTCCAGGAATTGTTGATAATTTTCAGCGCTTCCGCAGAAAAACCTTTGAGTGATGCAAGGGAAATTACGGCAATGACTTTTTGGTTTTGTATGATCGGGATGGTGATAATCTCTTTTGGTTTGAAGTTCCCGGCTACGGTTGCAAAATCGAATATCGTGTCCTCGGGGATGGCGATGATCCGGGTGATGGTCTTTCGTGTCAGTGCTGCACCGAATTCACCTTCATACATTGCTGCGGAAAATGGTCTCATTTTATCCTGCATCAATCCGATAGCGTAGTATGGCTCAAACAACATTTTTTCTTCCTGAAGAAAATAGACAGCTCCGATATTAGACTCCGTTCTGGCTATCAGCTCCGGTAATAATGCTCGGCAAAAAGCCATTAATTCCTCATTCCCAAGCATGGCATCAGCAATCTGGGCGGTGTTCTCCTTGCTCTGCCATTCCGTCTGAATCGTTTCGGCAAGGGCGTTGAACGCGGCGGAAAGCGTCCCGAATTCATTGGCTGAGAAATACCGGCTGCGGACATCAAGATTTCCCTGCCGGTATTTCTCCGCGGCCGAGATCAGTTCCAGCAGCGGGTCCATGATTCCTTTCGTCAGGAGGTAAATGATGCCCATTGTCAGGAAAATAATGGCGCTTAAAAGGATCGCCAGTGAGACAAATATCGTTTCTTTTTTAGCTCGGGCATCTGCATAAAATGCTTCGGATCTTGTTAAGGCGAAATCGCTGATATCCCGGATTTCATTCATGAGTTTCTCAGCTTGGGCGCCGCCCACCCCGGAGGAATATGTGCGCTCTGTCGCTTCGGCGATCTTCCCGTTCCGCAGCAGACGGACGGTCTCGGAGCGGATGGTTTTCCACTGCGCCAAGGCGCTCTGCACCTCATCAATATCCCGGCGAGGTCCCAGATAGCTTTTATACAGCACTTCGAGCTGTCGGGTGGCATTTACTTCGTATATATCAATTTCCCGAAGAATGGATTCAATTTTATGCTCACTATTCGCCAGAATCAGGTCTTTCATCCCCATGTATATATGCAGGATATCAGCCTGAAGTTCGCTGAGGGCTACGCGGACAGTAAATGGATGCTCGTACAAGTCCTTGGTATTCTGCCATAAACTGTCCGACTGATACCAGGAAACCGCCCCGAGGAGTAACACCAATACAAGGATGGCGCTAAGGGCGATACGCAACTGAATGCCGATTTTCAGATTCCTGATTCCCGTAAACCCCTGATCGAACTTACTCATCGTACTCATAAATTTCTCCTTCGGCATTCTTCATATTAGGCGATTTCCAACAAAGAATACCCTGAGGTTGAGGGTTGTAGCCAGACCGTCCCGGTCTGGTTGTTCAGCATGGAGCGGGACCACTGATGTTTGGTTGCTTCATGATGGTATACTCATTGCTGGAAATCACCTTATCCCAGAAGTAGTTGAATTCAGCCATTGCAATGGGCAAGTTGTGCTGTGTTCCTGGCATCATCCAGCACCTCTCTGACCTTAGCGGCCAGGTGC
>JBAXVB010000279.1:0-5228 GCA_037129415.1 Deltaproteobacteria bacterium | reverse complement strand
TCACCAGCATGGACGGCACTTGAAAGTAATGAAGTCAAAAATAGAGCCAGGAGTATCTTTTTCATTCTTTGTTCATCCTCAGTCTACACTTAGAAAAATCCGATTGACCATATCAAGATGCGAAAATCTGGTTTCCTGTCGTAATACGGTCGAAGTTTACCATCTACAACTTCGGCGTTCATATCGAGATAATTGACGACATCAATATTTTCGTAACTTCGATCATTCATAAGTGGTGGGGAAATTCCTTTTTTGGAGATATTTTACACAATGTGATTATTTAAAAATCCTATATTACTCTGTATGAATTTCAGCACGTTAAGTCAACAATAATATTCTTCAACCGGATAATGAGACAAGGTATCCGGGAAGTATCAGCACTGGTCAAGTCACGCCTCGCAAGATCGAGCAAAATTAAACTGGTGGGCAGGGTATTTTATTACGATCAATCCCGGACCAGTAACCGTGATTAAACCATCCAAGCAGCCAAAACAAGCCCCCTCAATATCATGGCAATTATATTCTGTGTATCACTTCTGAAATACATTGACATGTTTCTGATGATGGTTACTTACGAATCATCCCAAAGTTTTAACAGGCTGTCAATCAATCAGAAAAATATGATGCGCTATGTCTGACCGGGATCGAAAGACTGGCGGAGTTTCCGAAGAGCTCTGGAATGGCTAAGGCGCATCTTTTTAGCAGTGGGTTTTATTTCCGGAAACTCTGACACCGTCACATATCATCATTGACAAGCGGGTATGGAGTGGCGTAATGCTTGATCTCGGTATTCTTCTTTGTATGTATCTATGGCGGGGATAATAGGCCAAAATAAAACACCGTAAGGGAATATGGTCAGCCGTTTAGCTCTGTATCACCGGTCATTGAATCCCCGCTTCCTTCTTTCTCAGATATTGATTTTTACCCATACTGACATAAGCAACAGCCGATTATCGTCTGTCCTGGCGCATCTGGCGAAGCCCCATATCAAATCTCATTCTGATAAATCGCCTTCACCTCTCCCGGCTGGACACACAGATACTTCAATGTCTGCCGTTGGGTACTATGATTAAAGCATATCATCAGCGTTGGCAAATCAGCTCCGAATGTGACCCGCTGATGGTATCCCCAGGTTTTCCGGAGACTATGTGATCTGTAATTCCCAGTCAAATTGATCTGCCGGCACCATCCCTTCACTAAACGATGAACTGATTGGACGCAGAGCTTTCCTCCTTTTCTTGATTTGAACAATGGATCATCGTCTTCGAGCGTGAAGGATGCCAGAAGATTTTCAATTGCCTCGACACATGCGGCATTCAAGGTGATCCGTCTTTCCTTTCCGGTTTTCTGTTCACTCAAGACCAGGTCATCCCCAGGTTTCAAAGTCCGGACATGGCCGGCAGTAATATTCACCAGGTCAGATGCTCGCAAATTTGTATTTACTCCGTGATAAACAAAGCATAATCCCGGAGATTATCCTTCAGAAGTTTTTTGATGGACTTGATGTCTTTGATTGATTTTATGGGATCGACTTTGATCTGACTGTCTTTTACAGGATGATTTGGATTTGACATGCTACCCCCTTTTAATGTTATGTATCAATCTCTGCGTGATTAAAACTTAACATTAAAAAACATGGACAAGCAAAATATAAATGGCAAAAATGACGTAAGCTTATAATATAATTGTATTTAATTGATAAGTGCGAATGTTAACTTATATACTAAAGTTAACATTCAGATTTATGGTTTGGATGTGAAGTGGGGGCTACTGAGATTGAGTGATTTTTGTTGTCTTACTCATTGGAAGGCACCCCCTTTTTCAGCCATCGGCCGAGCTCTTCGTAGTCGAACCGGTCAGTCAACACTTGCAGCCCACGGGCCGTAGCGCTATCAATTTTTTCCAATTGGGCGACAAGCTTCGTCATACGGTCCATGTCGCCTTCTTCCACAGCTTGCAGCATGGCATGAATCAGCTCCTTTGGCAGCGCAACCGTAGCTTCCGGTATTATGTATGCGGGTTCCAGAACGATGCGGCGCGAAAGCAGTTTATCCTGCTCAGCAACTTCTGCAGCAAGCTTCAACAGCACCTCGAACCGGAAACAACTGCCTTTGCCCACCTGGCTTGTGACCGTCAGCTCGCCGCGCATCATTTCCACAAGCCTGCGGCTGATAGCCAGCCCCAGCCCCGTGCCGCCGGCTTTCACGCCGTACCCCCCCTGCTGAAACGAACCGAATATCCAGCCCATTTCCTCGTCGGGGATGCCCGGCCCTGTGTCTTCCACCTCAACCACCAAGCGCAGGGCTTTTGCGTCCCCACCTGTTTTGCCCGCCACTACATCGGAGCGAACTCGCACGGCAATCCAGCCTGTTACCGTGAACTTGAACGCGTTACCCATCAGATTGACAAGTACCTGCCTCAGCCTGCTCTCGTCGCCGGTTACATAACGCGGCGTGTTTGCGTCCCGTTCCATAACAAGCTGCAATCCCTTGGCGTTGACGCGGAAGCGGAACATCGTCTCCATGTCGCTTAGAAGGTCGTGCAGGCTGAAAGTAGCCTCGGCAAGGGTGATCCGCCCGGACTCGATTTTGGATATATCCAGAATGTCGCCAATCAGTCGCATCAGATGCGCGCCACTGTGGGTAATAATCCGGACATGTTCAGCCTGCGCGGACGTAAGCAATGGGTCGCGCTCCAGTACCTGCGCAAACCCGAGTATGGCGTTCATAGGCGTGCGGATTTCGTGGCTCATGTTGGCCACGAAAAGGCTTTTGATCAGGTTGGCTTCTTCCGCCACTTCGCGGGCGATCCGGTCCCGCTCCGCTTGCTTGTGTTCGGTAATGTCTCTGTACAGACACAATACGGCGGAATCTCCTCCGTCTGAAGAGATAATGCTTACCGTCACTTCAAGTGCGAGAACATGACCGTCCTTGTGATAATGCTCCACCTCGGCGGTTAATATCTCCCCGGCCATAATCCGTCCGCTCACTTCATACGCCAGTCGATGGGTTTCGGGTGTAACAAAATCCTTCAGACGCATGGACAACATTTCTGGAATACTGAAACCGTGCATACTGGCAAACAATTCGTTGACCTCGGTAATCTTGCGGCTTAAAGATAAAACTAAAATTCCGATGCAGGACCGCAGAAACAGGGTCCGATAGCGCAGCTCGCTTTCTGATAGAATAGTTTGTATCTTCTCCCGTTCATTGATCTCCGCCATCAATGCCGCATTCACATAATCAAGTTCCTTCGTGCGCTCCAGTACTTTATTCTCCAGATCATCGCGAGTCGCGAGCAGTTCAGTTTCCATCTGCTTGCGCTCTGTGATGTCGGTATGGGTACCGAACATCATCAGCGGCTTGTCATCGAAGGTGCGTGTGATGACGCGACCGCAGTCGTGAACCCATACCCAATGTCCATTCTTGTGCTTCATTCGGCATTCACAGTCGTAATATGGAAGTTCGCCCATGAAATGTTGCTCCAGGAGCTCACCGGAGTGCTTTTGGTCGTCAGGATGCACCAATGCCTCCCATGTCTTGATACTGATGGGAGACAATTCATCAAGCGTATAGCCAATGATCTCCGCCCATGTCTCATTGAACACCGTCTCTCCGGTCTGGACGTTCCATTCCCATGTGCCAACATGGGTGCCTTCAATGATGCTTTTCATCCGCCAGCGAGAGTCAAGCAACGCTTTCTCTGTATGCTTGCGATCGGAGATATCGTGGATAATGGAATAGAGAAATGTTTTTCCAGATATTTCGATCTTGCTGTTGAAAACCTCCACATCCCGGATTGAGCCATCCGCCTTCCGGTGTTGAAATTCATGTCTCAATGACTCAGAGGATATCGCCTTCTCAATTTCGTTCCTCACATCTTCAGGGGACAACGTGTTGATCTCCTGAAATTGCATCTGCTTGAGCTGCTTAATCGGCCACCCGTAATAGTCCGCTGCCGCTTTATTGGCTTCTATTATATTTCCATTATCTGGATCAATCATCAGTTTGATCGCGGAATTGAGTTCGAACAGTTTCCGGAACCGCGTCTCGCTTTCACTTAGTATCTCGCTCGCATGCCTCCGTTCTTTTTCCCTGGTATGCTCCAGTCGAAGCATCCATTGAGAGATCAAAAATCCGCCTATCAGTAATACCACTGTTAAAATGTATGGAACCTTGACCTTATCCCACCATCCTGCAAGAATTTCAGACACGGGTATTGCTATAAACAAAGTAATCGGAAAATGTTCCAATCGGCGAAATGCATTCAAATAATTCGGCCCTTCGAGACTGCTGGGTCCTTCCACATAGCCATTGGCCGGAAACTTCTTCTGTCTCAGGTAATTGATCAGGGCACCCGTCCTTGGTATTCCATAGACTTTCGCCATTTCTATTTTCTCGGGTACGGGGTAGCGGCTCACCAGGAAACCGTCATCACGCATGAGGCCGAGTGCTGCTGTCTTCGTAAATGGCGCATCCTTCCAATATTTCTGCAATATTTCAACAGGCAAGTTGGCGCTGATAAAATAAACAATTTTGCCTTCTTTATCATGAACTACGAATCGAAGCGGAATTATCCATTCTTTACCCATAAGGCTGATAAGCGGTTGACCAATACCAAGGGGATGACCTTCTTGTAGTTCATTACGATATTTCAGAAACGAGGGCTCAAGAGCGAGTGTAGGCAGCTTCGGGCCGGGCGGCGCTTTTGCTGTAAACAGTATTTGACCATCCTCCCGAATGAAAGTGATGTTAATCAATTCCGGGTGGCTTTCCTTGAATCGCTTAACCAGATTAAAGGCATGATCAAGGTCGATTGGGCCATCCTTTGCAATAATATCCTGGCTCAACCCGAGCATGCTGTTTTCCAGTTGCGTAAAGAAGGTGTCAACGGCTTTCTCACCCAACTCCATGATGTTATGAAAATTGTTTATTTGGTCAGATTTTTCTACACGCCAGGACTGCCAGGAGAAAAACGATGCATAAATGATCAGGCACAACGACAGCGAGCTAAACACCCGGTTAAGCTTTCGTGTCGGCTGGTGGATATCTTCTGTTATGTTCATGGATGATCCTTTTTTTGTAAAGATATTCATAGTATATCGGATCAAGATTTATAAGCAATAACAAAGGCACAGATGAAATATTAAACAGGTGGAGTCTGAATGTTAACTTATATACTTGAGTTTTCGAAAAATAGTTGATTGAAAAATAGTTCATTGGCACTGT
>JBAXVB010000278.1:0-5238 GCA_037129415.1 Deltaproteobacteria bacterium | reverse complement strand
TCGGGAAAAACGCAAATACTTCGAAGAGCGGCCCGAAATGGTTCAGGAAATTATCGCATCCGGAAATCAGAGAGCCAAGGCAGTCGCACGAGAGACCATGAAAGAGGTCCGAGGCGCAGTCCGCATTTAAACCTGAACTCCCAGCCGTTGCCCAAACTAAAGATGGATGACGGCTGGCCCGGATCGTTTTGAATCAATCCCCGTCCTTCAGGACTTGAAATCCGGCTTTGACGAGCGACTTTTCAATAGCTGTGGTTTTCTGGGTGGACAGGCGGAAAGTATAAACCCGGCGGCTGGACTGCTGGGCCGTCATGCCGATATTGACAATTTCGCCGCCTTGTTCCCGAATGATTTCGACCACCTGATTGAAAGCCTCCGGCTGATCGCCAACCGCCACATCCAGTCTGGAGCCGCCGGTCAGTATCCCCATCATATCGATAAATGCACGAAGAATGTCCGATTCGGTGATGATTCCAACGAGTTTATCGTTTACGACAACCGGCATGCCACTGATTTTGTGCTCATAAATCAGCCGGGCAGCGGTTTCCAGATCATCATCCGGTGCCACGGTTATGGGGTCGATTATCATCAGATCCGACAGGGTCAGGTCTCCGACCATGGCAGGGATAAGTCCCTGCTTTAGATCCGACAGGGTAATAAATCCCTTCAGTTTCATTTCCTTCGAAACAACGGGAAGATGACGGAATCCTTTTTCCTTCATCAACTCGATGGCATTTTGAATTGAGGTATTTTCAGTTACGGTAACTGGATTCACGATCATCAGGGATTTGATTTTCATTGGCTATCCTTTCCATCAAGGGATGGGCTTCAGCTTATAAAGACATAGCGGTTCTTCCGCCAGATAATCTTCGGCTGCCTCAAAAGCTCTGGCGCGACATCCCCCGCAAATCTTTCGGTATTCACACTTTCCGTGCTTTCCTTTCAATTTATCATAATTTCTTAAAGAAATAAAGACTTCAGAGGAGTTCCCAGCAATTCTAATTTTGACAGAAACTGATTTTGGTTTGAGTCTTGCGTGCCATCGTTTTGCTGAAATCACCGCTTAACATAACAAGATTCAATCAAGAATGTTGACAGCAATTCTAATTTTTTGCTTGACCACAATAGTTTGCCGTAGTATTAAAAACGGTCTTGAAAATGACTCGGAATGACATCCTGATTCGGGTTGCTGCATCTGAGGTTTATCATTTAGCCTTGAGCTGCCATGCTGCTTCTATTTGCATTTGAAACCTAAGTTATTATCAATAAAATCAATTATTTATTTCATATATTGGATATGTAATCCAAGGGGCGGAGCTACGTCTGCACCATCAGATGTCTGTCAATCGTTGCTGGTCTGGTGATCCACAACACTCAAAAGCCAGGCAAGTTTGTGATCGGCATGCACCAGACTCCGCCTCCTTGAAAACGAGGGTAAGAATTCCTGCCAGGATGATTTTTAAAGTGAGTCAAGTGTTATTTTTGGCGCCAAGTACTACGATACATGCCATAATTGGTATAACATACCTATACCACGGGAGATATCATGCAGAATAACCAACGATTTAAAATGAACAATCCACAAGTTATCGGCGAAGTGATTGAAGGCGAGGCCGTGATTGTCAGCCTGGAGACCGGCGCCTATTACAGCCTGCAGGGGACTGGCGGGGTGATATGGACATTGATGGAACAGGGTATGACGATCGAAGAAATGATCGCCTGCATGACTGAAAAGTATGAGGGAGATCCAGACACCATTCGTTCTGCGACCCTCAATCTGCTGGAGGAGTTACAGCAGGATGGATTAATTTGTTCTGAAAATAAATTATTGGATGCCCGCCAAGTTCATTCTGATACATTTACATCTGCTTCACGCCCCTTGTTTCAGTCGCCGGCTTTGGTAAAATATACCGATATGGCGGACTTGCTGCTGTTGGATCCCATCCATGAAGTGGATGAAATCGGCTGGCCCCATCCCGAAACCGCACCAATACAGTCCGCAATCCTGTGATATCCAGAGATCGGTTACGTTATGCCCGGAGCCGGATACAGGAAAAGCGGATATCACAACTATTAACCCCCCGGGAGCAACTGAAGCAACTTCGCTATGTCCCGCGCGCTCTTGGACTGGTTTGGTCAGCGGCTCCAGTACCTGCCATGGCATTGGTTGTTCTGATCTTCATGATGGGGATTTTGCCAGGCGCCATGGTCTATCAGACTCGCAGCCTGGTGGATGGCTTCGTGTCTGTGATGGCTTCCACCAGAGAGTGGGAATCCGCCAGGCCTTTGATGTCGCCATTGCTGCTTTTTGGAATTTTGCTGCTTGCCGGAGAAGTGTTCAGCAGTGTCGCCTCATACCTGGAATCCGTTTTAACCGAACGCACCCAAGACCACATGCAGCGATTGATTCAGGCCAGGGCGATCTCAGTGGATATGAGTGTCTTCGAATCTCCAGATTACTATGATCTGTTGCGACGGGCCAGTACAGAAGCCGTTGATCGGCCTTTGGGATTGCTGAGGAGCTTCGGAGATTTACTGCAAAACGTCATTACACTGCTGGCCATGATTGGGGTGTTGCTGCGTTTCACCTGGTGGATGCCTGCAGTTCTGGTGACTGGAACATTGCCGGCCCTATGGGTAACCATGCGCGCCACCTGGCAATTTCACCTTTGGCGCAAGCACAATTCTCGCAACCACCGCCGTCTCCAATATATACATCAGATTTTAACAAGCGATAATGCAGCAGCGGAACTGCGCTTGTTCCAACTGGGTCATTTTTTTATGAGCAGGTATCAGCGGTTGAGCCACAAGGTTCGTGATGAGCGTCTTTATCTATCCTGGCGACAAATGCAGGGCAAGATCGGCGCCGGGCTGCTTGGTTTCGCAGCCATGTCACTGTCTTTTGGCTGGGTAGGTTGGCGGGCTGTTCAAGGAGCATTCAGCATGGGGGAACTGGCCATGTTCTGGCAGGCCATGAATCAGGGTCAGCGGCTAATGCGCGGGGTGCTTACCGGCATGAGCGACATTTACCGAAATCTATTGTTTCTTGAGGATTTGTTCATCTTTTTGGAACTGGAACCTATCCTGCTTGACCCCGCCGAACCAATCATTTCCGCTCTTGGATTGAATCATGGCGTCTGTCTGGAGCAGGTAGTGTTTGGATATCCTGGCAGTGAACGCAAAGCCTTGCAAAATTTCAATTTGACCATTCCTGCCGGCCAGATAGTGGCCATAGTCGGCGTGAATGGTGCGGGTAAAAGCACCCTCATCAAATTGTTGTGCCGGTTTTATGACCCGGATGGGGGACGAGTTACCTGGGATGGGATCGATTTGCGTCAGATGGCCATGGATGATTTACGGCGGCGCATCACCGTCCTGTTTCAGCGACCGCTCACCTACCATGACACAGCATCCAACAACATCGCTTTTGGGGATATCGCCGCAAATCCGAACCAACTTCTTATCTCAACTGCCGCAGTTAGTGCTGGGGCCGATACCATTATTGACCGCCTCCCGGAGGGCTATGATACCCTGCTGGGTAAATGGTTTGGTTATGCAGAACTCAGTATTGGGGAATGGCAACGCCTGGCGCTGGCCCGGGCCTTTATCCGGCAGGCCGACTTTGTGATTCTGGACGAGCCTACAAGCTCGATGGATTCGTGGGCCGAAGCGGCCTGGCTGGGACGTTTTCGAAATCTTGTGGCTGGTCGTACCGCTCTGATCATCACTCACCGGTTTACCAGCGCCATGCAGGCAGATATCATCCATGTCATGGATCAAGGCCAGATCGTTGAATCCGGCAGTCATAACGATCTGGTGGCGCTTGGCGGGCGCTATGCTTGCTCATGGAAGCAGCAGATGCGGGATGGGTGCCAGTCCGGATAAGAGTATTGAATCTGGTGGGCTTATGTCTCTCCCGGCAGTTACGAAGTATTTATGACTTAAAGAGAACGATCAATTTCATTGCAAGGTGAATAATAATGGATAAAAAAGATAATAATAAATCTCTAAAAGGAAAACCGCCGGTAGGATGTTCAGATTTTAAAAATTTGCGTGAACAGGAATTATACTATGTTGATAAAACTCTGCTGATCAAAAAAATCTGGGAAAACCCCTCTCAGGTGTTGCTTTTTCCACGTCCCAGACGTTTTGGCAAGACACTCAACTTATCAATGCTGCGTTACTTCTTTGAAAAAACTGAAGATTCCAATGCAGATCTCTTTGATTTGCTCTTTATCTCCGAGCTACCTGAAATCATGGCGCATCAGGGGCGATATCCTTTGATTTATCTTACATTCAAAGATGTAAAAGAGATGACTTGGGAAAATTGTCTGAAGCAATTTCGACACTTGTTGGCTTCAGAGTGGTTCCGTCTGATTCCGCTAATTGAATCTTGTATAAAAACTCCTGAAGAAGAGCGTATCCTGATGGCATTTTCTCAAAATGCAACAGACCTTATTGATCTGGAAAAATCACTACCAACCATTATGTCTTTACTCTGGAAAACTACCGGTAAAAAAATTATCGTTCTGATTGATGAATACGACACTCCTATTCATGCAGGACACCAGTACGGGTATTATGACGAGGTGATTCTGTTCATGCGAAATCTCTTGGGCGGCGCTTTTAAAGACAATTCCTGTCTTAAAAAAGGGGTAATCACAGGAGTCCTGAGGATTTCAAAAGAGTCCATTTTTACTGGTTTAAACAACATTGAAGTCCATAGCATATTAAGCTCGGATTTTGATCATGAGTTCGGTTTTACTGAAACAGAGATGGAACAGATTTTAACAGATTTTGAAGTGGAGCATTCACAGGAAGTTAAAGACTGGTACAATGGCTATATGTTTGGAAAACAGATTATCTACAATCCATGGTCGATTCTAAGTTTTTTAAATCGGAAAGAACGTATATTCCAGCCGTTCTGGATTGATTCCAGCAGCAATGATCTGGTGCGTGATTTAATCTTGAATGGTCCAAGCTCTTTGCGTGAAAGTGTGGAAACTTTATTGCGGGGTGAGTCTATAAGCTCAGCTTTGCCTGAAAATATTGTCCTTCGGGACATTGCAGCAACTGAAGAAAACATCTGGAGCTTACTGACTTTCAGCGGTTACCTGAAAGCTATTTTTTCGTATCAGGACGATGAAACTACTGTATATCAACTCAGCATTCCCAATCGTGAAGTTTTAATTTTTTATCGTCAAACGATTCGGATATGGCTCAATAAACAAATCGGGG
>JBAXVB010000277.1:0-5300 GCA_037129415.1 Deltaproteobacteria bacterium | reverse complement strand
AAAAGGAGATCATTGCATGAATTCGGAAATGTTCAGAGAATACGACATTCGCGGGATTGCGGGAAAAGATATGACCGAGACGGATGTGGAATTGATAGGAAAGGGAATTGGAACGTTTTTGAATCAGAACAACTGCTCGCGGATTACAGTCGGCAGAGATTGCCGGATTTCCTCGGATAGTTACGTCAAAAGGCTCATTGAAGGGCTGATGTCCACCGGTTGCCGGGTTACTGACATCGGCATCTGTCCGACACCTGTTTTATATTTTTCCATTCATCATCTTGGGCAGGAAGGCGGCGTAATGGTCACCGCCAGCCACAATCCGGCTGAATACAACGGGTTTAAAATGTGCCTTGGCTCTGGATCAATTCATGGCGAAGATATCCAAAAGATTCGAAATATCATTGAAAACAAGACATTTCTGAAAGCCACCGGCAACCTTGAAGCTGCGAACGTGCTTCCGGCATATCAGGCATTTGTGCAAGAGAACATTACCGTTGAAAGAAGACTTAGAATAGCTGTGGATGCAGGAAATGGTACGGCAGGTGTCGTGGCTGTTCCCATCATGAAGACGATGAATCTTGAAATTCACGATATTTTCTGTGAGATGGACGGAACTTTCCCCAACCACGAAGCAGATCCGACGGTACTCAAAAACATGAAGGACCTCATTGCCCTGGTTCAGGAAAAAAAACTGGATGTGGGGATTGGCTATGATGGAGACGGAGACCGCATCGGGGTGGTGGATGAAAAAGGCGAAATCGTCTATGGGGATAAACTGATGATTCTCTTCTCGCGGGAAATTCTCTCCCGAAAACCCGGCGCCACCTTTATCTCCGAAGTCAAATGCTCCCAGACCCTGTATGATGACATTGAAAAAAACGGGGGGCGGCCCATCATGTGGAAAACCGGTCATTCCCTGATCAAAAAGAAAATGAAGGAAGAAGGCGCCGAACTGGCCGGAGAGATGAGCGGACATATATTTTTTGCTGACCGTTATCTGGGATATGATGATGCCACTTATGCATCCTGCAGGCTTCTGGAAATTTTATCCAGAACAGACAAACCCCTTTCAGCGCTCTTATCGGATGTTCCCAAAACCTTTACCACGCCAGAAATTCGAGTGGAATGCCCCGATGACCGGAAATTTGCGGTGGTCAAAAAAATTACGGCATATTTTAAAGACCGCTATAATGTGATTGACATTGATGGGGTCCGGGTTCTCTTTGGCGATGGGTGGGGCCTGGTTCGCGCCTCCAATACTCAGCCGGCCCTGGTGCTTCGGTTTGAGGCTGCGTCACAGGCCAGGCTTACGGAAATTCAGGCGATGATGGAATCTGTCCTTGCAAGCATTCAGGAAAACTGACGCTGAATGTCGCGGCTTGATGATTGTTCTATTTTACAGGGTAACGTTGGTGCCGCAGTGATTCAAAACTTGACAAACGAGTAAAGAGATATAATTATGTTGATTTTGACTAAAAATAGATTTAACAGGAAACCATTTACTATCTAATCCAAGAAGGAGATCAATTGAATGAAACGATGTAAACATGTATTAACCCTTGCGGCTGTTGCGCTGATGATACAGTCAGGGATGGCTTTTCCAGCAATGTCTGCGGAAAAGAAAACAGATGTGAAGCCGACTGCCGCCAAGGCCAAAGCCGGGGATAAGGCTGCCGCAGATAAAAAAGCAGCAACGCCGGCGGATGAATCTTCAAAAAAAGTGGCTACCGTGAATGGAATAGAGATTGTGCAGACAGACATGGACCGGGGAATGGAAGGAGTTATCCAGCGCAAGGCGCGCTCTGGAGCGCCTATGGATGAGGCGCAGTTGAAGACCATTCGAATGGATGTGCTGAACAATCTCATTAACCGGGAACTGCTTAATCAGGAAAGCAAAAAACAAAAAATCGCCATCACCGATGAGCAGGTAAATGACAAGCTCTCCAAAATCAAGGAACGGTTCAAAGGCGATGGTGAGTTCAAGGAAATGCTCACCAAGATGAAACTTACCGAAGCGCAGATAAAGATTCAACTCAAGGAAGATCTGGCGATTCAGGCCCTCATCGACAAGCAGGTGGTTGAAAAAATCACTATATCAGATCAGGATGCGCGTGCATATTATGATACCCATCCCGAAGCATTTAAACAGCCGGAACAGTTGAAGGCCAGTCACATCCTTGTGAAGGTTGACCCCAAAGATGATCCTGCCAAAAAAGATGAAGCACTCAAGAAAATTGAATCCGTTCAGGAAAAGCTGAAAGCCGGGGGAGATTTTGCAGTCTTGGCCAAGGAACTTTCAGACTGTCCCAGCAAAGAAAAAGGTGGTGATCTGGGATATTTTGGAAAAGGGCAGATGGTCAAGCCTTTTGAAGATGCGGCACAGGCGTTAAAGCCAGGTGAAACCAGCGGTATTGTGGAAACCCAGTTTGGATATCACATCATTAAACTGGTTGAGATAAAACCTGAAGGCATTATGCCATACACTGAAGTCAAGGACCAGTTGACTCAGTATTTGAAACAGGAAAAAGTCAAAACAGAGTTGGATTCCTACCTTGCAGGCCTGGAAAAATCAGCAAAAATAGAAAGATTAATAACGCAATAGTTTTTTTCTTGACCGCCAATAATTGGTTAAGTTATAGTGGCAGCATATTTTCCCGGCTTTTATTTCGGTTCAGGGGATCCCCTTTAAATGGGTTCCTGTCCAAGAACACTGTTCTGAAACCCGATCTGAAATCCAGGGACCCGAATAAACATTTTTTTTAAGGGAGGTCGTGTTTTGGCAAAAGGAATAGTGAAATGGTTCAGTGATAAGAAGGGCTTTGGATTCATTGAGCAGGAAGAGGGCGGAGACGTATTTGTCCATCACTCAGCCATCCAGATGGAGGGGTTTAAAACCTTAGCCGAGGGTGATCGGGTCACGTTTGATGTGGAAAAAGGAAGCCGGGGACCTGCTGCAAAGAACGTTGTTAAGATTTAGTTTAACAAATTAACCGTAATAGAAGGGTATTTCTCTCGCTTGCGATGGAAATACCCTTTTTTTATATATGACTGCGTCTTTTGTTTCTGAATCGCCCCCTGATGATATTTGGGCCAAAAGCCGATGGTGAAATAAAAACTGCCGCTATTCAAAATTGCTGGACTGTGATAATAACATCTATATTTGAAATGACAAGGTATTTTCCGACTCCATACATCGTCACATTCAGGATGAAAATAACGCTATGTTTTCTTTGCAAAGATTACTTGGAAAAGATGAAAAATTTTTTGATTTTCTAGAAGACAGCGCTCAGCAGGTATGCAACAATGTTAATGCTTTGATCCTGCTGATGAAGGATCCGGATTCGGCCAGCGCCCTTGCTGATTTCAAAGAAGCCCGGCGCAAGGGCAAGCGTATTACCGAGGATATTGACGAGCATCTGTGCAAAACATTTATAACACCGATCGAACGCGAGGATATCGAGTCATTATCGGATGCGTTGTATAAAATTCCGAAAATGCTTGAGAAATTCAGTGAACGTTTTGTCCTTTTTTATGAGCCGCTCCAAGGGCGGGATTTCTCCCGACAGATATCCATCCTCAACGAGGCTACCGAAGTGCTTTTGCAGATGGTCAGATCGCTTCGGCAGAATCCCAAGCTGGATAAAATTAAAGATCAAAGAGACCGGCTGCATGAACTGGAAGGCGACGCAGACCGGTTGATGCTTGATCTGTTGTGTTCACTTTATAATTGTAAACACGAAATGCTGGAACTGATCATTTTGCGTGATCTTTACGAACTGCTGGAGAAAGCGATTGACCGCTGCCGGGATGCCGGTAAAGTGGTATTTCATATCGTATTGAAAAATTCGTAAATCGCAGTCAGTGAACGGCATCGGCCTGCAGATTCATTCCAATAGGAAACTGCGGCTACCTGCCAGAGAGGAGTTTATGATTCTGGTCTTCTGTGTGGTCCTCGTGGCGCTTATATTCGAATACATCAATGGATTTCACGATACGGCTAATTCCATCGCCACCGTCGTTTCCACAAAAGTATTGATGCCCAGGGAGGCCATTCTTCTGGCGGCTGTCTGCAATCTGATAGGGGCGCTGTGGGGTACGGCAGTGGCTACGACTATTGGCAAGGGGCTTGTGGATGTCCAGTTTGTAACACTCCAGACGATTATATGCGCTTTGGTGGGCGCCATCATCTGGGGATTGTTAACCTGGTGGTTCGGGCTGCCTTCCAGTTCCAGCCATGCACTGATCGGAGGATTGTGCGGCGCAACGCTGGCATCGGCACATGAGAACTGGTCTGTTATCCTGTGGGCGTCTTCCAACCCGATAACGCATAAAATGGAAGGCCTCTGGCCGAAGGTGGTTGTCCCCATGGTCATATCCCCGATAGTTGGAATGATCGCAGGCTTTTTGTTAATGGGGTTTTTGTTGCTTTTATTGAGAAGACAGACGCCGCGTCATGTGAATGCGGTTTTTAACAAATTGCAACTGGCAAGCGCATCGCTGATGGCGCTCAGCCACGGTACAAACGATGCGCAGAAAACAATGGGAATTATCACATTGGCGCTTTATACCGCAACCCAGGCGGGGATGTTCCGGGAGTTGCCCGGTTGGATGGATTTTCTGGTGTCCACAAAATTTGAAGTTCATACCTGGACCAAAGTCGTGTGCGCCATTACGATGGCTGCCGGGACAGCCGCCGGAGGGTGGCGAATTATTAGAACCCTTGGGCATAAAATGGTCAAATTGCAGCCCATACATGGTTTTGCGGCAGAAACAGTTGCAGCAATAGTGATTCAAATCGCATCGCACTGGGGGATTCCCTTGTCCACAACACACATCATTTCAACGTCCATCATGGGCGTTGGGGCGACAAAACGATTCAGCGCCGTGAAATGGGGAATTGTTCAGCGTATGATCTGGGCATGGGTGCTTACGCTGCCGGTAACTGCATTGATGGGCTACTGGTGCCTGAAATTCCTTCATCTCATTCAACTGGCTCCCTGAAAAAACGCGATGCTTGTTTTGTTCTTGAAACCAACTGAGGAACCCTCTGATGAAACCCTGTATTACCGATACTCTCCCTGAAGAAGCCATCGCCCTGGCAGAATCCTGGCAGAAACGGGCCAATGAACTCCTGAGCCAGGAAGAACGCGCCATCCAGGAAATGATGATGCGCCTTCTAAACAGCCCCATGGATAAGGTGATCCTGACCAAAATGATGGATCAGGGATTTCGCTCCGGCAGTTATGGCCGCGTGGCGGATCAAATCAACGATCTGATGCGGACCCATGGCATTCCAG
>JBAXVB010000276.1:0-5308 GCA_037129415.1 Deltaproteobacteria bacterium | reverse complement strand
ATTTTTTGGCTCCCCAGCACGGACTCGAACCGCGGACAAAGTGGTTAACAGCCACTTGCTCTACCTACTGAGCTACTGGGGATCAGTTAAGAATCTTCTTTCTATATTTTTGGTATCGCAAAGTCAAGAACATTTTTTTGAAAAAGCGATTCACCGGGAAAACAGCATCAACCTGATGGACAAAACTGCGCGTTTTCTCTTCATCCTTATCTGATGCCGTCATCAGGATAGCGGGTTTGCCGCCACTGCCTTAACCCGAATGAAGAGTTCATCCAGTTGGGCCTTGCTGGCTGCTGATGGAGCATTGGTCAGCAGGCAGGCAGCTTTCTGGGTCTTGGGAAAGGCAATGACATCACGAATGGAAGATTGACCGCAAAGTATCATCACTAAGCGGTCGAACCCAAAGGCGATGCCGCCGTGGGGAGGCGCCCCGGATTCTAGCGCAGAGAGAAGAAAACCAAATTTTTCCTCATAGCTTTCCCTTTCCATGCCAAGGGCCTCAAACACTTTTTCCTGAAGGTCTTTCTGGTGGATGCGAATGCTGCCGCCACCGATCTCAGAGCCGTTCAGCACCAGATCATAAGCCCTGGATCTGACCGCAAGTGGTGCATCCTGAAGCCGGTCGTAATCTTCTTCCAGCGGAGATGTAAAGGGATGGTGCATGGCCTGATAACGTTTTTCGGTTTCATCGTATTCCAGCATCGGAAAGCGGGTGACCCATACAAAGGCGAACTGCGCTTCGTTTATCAGATTCAGGCGTTTTCCCAGATGATTTCGAAGATGTCCGAGGGCTTCATTGACAGTCTTTGTTTTGTCCGCCACAAAAAACACAAGGTCCCCAACCTGCATATCCAGCCTTTGCGCCATGGAACTCTTTTCATCTTCGGTAAAGTACTTGACGATCGACGACTGCCAGCCGTCTTCACGGACCTTGATCCATGCAAGGCCCCTGGCCTGATACACTGCGGCAAGGGCGGTAAGATCATCGATTTCTTTTCGGGAAAAGTCCATACATCCCTTGGCGTTCAGGGCTTTGACCATACCGCCTTTTTTTACGCTATCAGCAAAGACTTTAAAACCGGAGACCGCCACGATATCCGAAACGTCCTTCAGTTCCAGACCAAAGCGCACATCCGGCTTGTCGAGTCCGTAGCGGTCCATGGCCTCATCGTAGCTAAGCCGTGGAAATGGTGTAACAAGGGATTTATCCAGAACGTCTTTAAAGAGAGCAGCCATCAACCCTTCTGCAACGGCCATGACGTCCTCTTCGCCGACAAAGGATAGCTCCATGTCGATCTGGGTAAATTCAGGCTGACGGTCGGCGCGAAGATCTTCATCCCGAAAACACCGGACGATCTGGTAATAGCGGTCGAATCCGGAAATCATCAGAAGTTGTTTAAAAAGCTGCGGAGACTGGGGCAGAGCATAAAAAAGCCCCGGATTTACACGACTGGGAACAAGATAATCCCTTGCACCTTCAGGGGTGCTGCGGGTCAGCACCGGAGTTTCGATTTCCAGGAATCCGTTGTTCACCAGATAATTGCGGACAGATACCGATGCCTTGTGCCTGCGAATGATATTTTGCTGGAGCAGGGGGCGTCTTAGATCCAGGTGGCGGAATTTCAAGCGAAGCGATTCCGATACCTCCACCTCGTCTTCAATCATGAAGGGCGGTGTCTTGGCGGCGTTAAGAATTCTAAGTTCAGACACCAGAATTTCAATCTCACCGGTCGCCAGATTGGGGTTGGCCATGCCTTCGGGCCGTTTTTCAACCCGGCCGCGAATGCACAAGACGTACTCGCTTCGAATTTCACGCGCCTTCTGATGGACCGTCTCATCCACTTCGGGATTGAATACCACCTGGGTAATGCCTTCCCGGTCCCGAAGATCCACAAAAATAACACCGCCGTGATCCCTGCGGCGAAGCGCCCAGCCTGCCAAAACCACATCCCTGCCCACATCTTCGGCGCTCAGATGGTTACAGGTATGGGTACGGCGCATATCTCCCAATACATCCAATTGCAATTTGTCAGACTTGTCAGACAATGGGGTACTCCTTTTGATATTTATTAAATTTAATGGGTTTTCATGCAAACCGGCTTTGCATCTCTTCTACCAGGTCTTTGACAGGGACTGGAACCTGATCCTTGGTGGCCATGTTACGAAGCAGAGCCTGCCCTTTTTCAAGTTCAGCGTCGCCGGCAATCAGAACGTGGGCTGCGCCCAGTCGGTCAGCTTGTTTCATCTGACTTTTCAGGCTGCGGCCGGCCATATCCATTTCCGCATGAATTCCGGCTGAAGCCAGTTTGCTGACCCATTCAAAGGCCAGTGTCTGGCTGTTTTCTCCCAATGCAGCAATGAATACCTTAGGTTTTTTGGACAGATCGGGGTGATTCAGGGCCGCGATTTCCGCCAGACGATCAACGCCGATGGCAAAGCCGATTGCCGGAATGTCGGGACCACCCAGGGCTTTGACCAAACCGTCGTATCTTCCGCCACCGGCGATTGCGCTTTGAGCGCCCAGAAGCGAGGTCTGAATTTCAAAAGCAGTTCGGGTATAATAATCCAGGCCCCTGACTAAGCGCTTGTCCAGCTCAAACGAAACTCCCAGAATCGTCAGATGCCGCATTACCGAATCAAAATGGCTGCGGCAGTCGGAGCAAAGGTAATCCAGGATCGAAGGCGCATCTGTCATGGCCTCTTTGCAGGCGGGAACTTTGCAGTCCAGTACCCTAAGGGGATTTTTGGCGCTTCGGCGGGAGCAGTCCTCGCAAAGAGAATCCGCTTTTGCCGAAAGCAGTTGGGACAGGCCAGTTGTAAATGCCGGACGGCAGTCCGGACATCCCAGGGAATTGATTTTAGCCGTGCAATCCGTTACTGACAGCCGGGTAAACAAGGTCATAAGCATGAACATGATCTGTGCATCCATCAGAGGTGATGAAACGCCGAACACCTCGGCGTCAATTTGATAGAACTGTCGATATCGTCCTTTCTGGGGCCGTTCCCGACGGAACATCGGGCCGATGGTGTAGAGTTTTTGAACCGGATCAGTTGCATACAGGCGGTGCTGAATATAAGAGCGAACAATGGAGGCGGTGGCTTCGGGCCGGAGTGTGATCAAATCTCCTTTCCGATCGGCGAATGTGTACATTTCCTTTTCAACGATGTCCGTCTCCTCACCGATGCTTCGGGAAAAAAGCTCGGTGCGCTCCATGATGGGGATACGGATATCCTTGAAACCGAAATCCTCGAACAAGGATGCGGTCTGTTTTTCTATGAACTGCCAGAGTTCGACTTCTCCTGGAAGAATGTCTTTGAATCCGCGAATTAACTGTATCATATCATGGGTTCCCGATTGCGCTAAAAAAAGGGTTTGATAACGGTTTAAAAGGCGCCGGTATTTTGGCATCTGGTCTTCGAATATACATGGGCTCAAACCGATATATATCATCAACATCGCCAATTTCAAAACGTTTCATGCTTATCCATGCCACAGTTGAGGCCCTTGGCGTATTCTGGCAATTAAGGGCGAAACGGGCGGAATCGCCCAAACGGTCCCGGATCATTGCCTGATAAAGCGTCGCTCCGTTTCCTGTGAACAGGGTCGGCGTGTTCAAGCCGCTTATCGCAAGCTCAGGAGAGAGTACCTGCTCGGCTGCGTCCTTGATCAGCTCTCCGGTTACCCACCGGTAACGCGCACAATATACCTCGTTTCTTCTGGCGTCAATCAGGGGACAGATAGTGATGTCCGGAGTCGCCACCTGCATGGCCAGCGCATCCAGACCGGAAATCCCCACGATGGGTTTTTGGGTTGCGGCGGCAAGTCCCAGAATCGTGCTGATGCCAATCCGAAGGCCTGTAAAGGAGCCGGGCCCATATACGAAGGATAGGCCGTCTGTCATGGACAGATCCAGGCCGGCAAGCCCAAGAGCTGAATGAATCATGGACATCAGTTGTCTGGAATGAGTCTGGCTGTTTCCGGATGTGACCTCTGCCAGCAGATCATTCTTCTCCACCACTGCTACACTGCAACTGCGGGTGGACGTATCAACCGCAAGAATTCGCATTATTCCTCGTCGAGCTTAAAAGCGATATCCAGCACTTCAGACATGTTTTTGACCGGAATAAAATTGATTTTCTTTTTAACGTAAAGCGGAATCTCTTCCAGGTCCCGCCTGTTTTTTTCCGGGATCACAATGGTTTTGATTCCGGCGCGCAAGGCTCCAAGAGCCTTTTCCTTCAGCCCGCCGATCGGAAGAACTCTTCCCCTTAGTGTTATTTCTCCGGTCATGGCGACGTATTTATTCACAGGCTTGTTGGAGAGGATGGAAATCAGGGCGGTCGCCATGGCGATGCCTGCGGAAGGACCGTCCTTGGGCGTTGCGCCGGAAGGCACATGAATGTGAACATCCTGATTTTCGAATACATTTTCCTCAATGCCGAACTCCGCGAGTTTGGACCTTGCATAACTCATGGCAGCCCGAGCTGATTCCTGCATGATATCACCGAGCTGACCGGTCAGGATCATTTCTCCTTTGCCTCCGATAAGGGAGGCTTCAACATAAAGGACTTCTCCGCCCACTTGGGTCCAAGCCAGGCCGGTACACAAACCTGCCTGACTCTCTTCCTGATCCATTTCGGTAATGTATTTGGGGATGCCCAGATATTTATTCAGCGTGTTTTTAGAAATGGTAAAAGGGCCTTGTTGCTCTTCGGCAAGCTTTCGCGCTACCTTCCGGCAGATGGTTCCTATTTCACGCTCCAGATTTCGGACTCCTGACTCCGAAGTGTATTCGGCGATAATCTGCTGAAGTGCAGCCGGGCTGATCTGAAGGTCGCTTTCCTTGATTCCGTTTTCTTTCAATTGGCGGGGAAGCAGGTATTTTTCGGCAATGACGGCCTTTTCCTCTTCGGTATAGCCTGAGAGCATGATGATTTCCATTCTGTCCAGAAGCGCGGACGGGATGGTATCAGTCATGTTGGCGGTAAGCACGAACATGACCTTTGACAGGTCAAACGGCAGATTCAGATAATGATCGCTGAAAGCTGAATTCTGCTCCGGGTCCAGAGCTTCAAGAAGGGCAGAGGACGGATCGCCGCGAAAATCAGATCCCAGCTTGTCAATTTCATCCATCATGAATATTGGATTGTTGGTGTCGCACTGCTTAAGGCCCTGCAATATTCGGCCAGGAAGCGCACCGATGTAAGTGCGGCGATGTCCTCTGATTTCAGCCTCATCCCGGATTCCGCCAAGAGAAATTCGAAAGAATTTCCGGCCCATGGCCTTGGCGATAGTCCTGCCCAAAGA
>JBAXVB010000275.1:0-5309 GCA_037129415.1 Deltaproteobacteria bacterium | reverse complement strand
GATTTTATCACCCGCGAGGTCATTGAGCGCGCCTACGACAAGGCTCTGAATATCCGCAAGTCTTCGGAAGAGACGATTTCCCAGTTTGTGTATCGCTGGTATGAAGCCGAAGCTGATATGACATCGGGCGAAAGAGCCGATGATGCGGATGTGAGTCTGGAAGATCAGCTTTGGGACAGTCCAGAGCATTTAAAGGACATGGCCTCCGAAGCCCCGGTCATTCGATTGGTGAATCATCTGATCGCCAAAGCGCTGGAAGTTGGTGCATCCGATATCCATATCGAGCCCCGGAAGCTCCATGTTCAGGTCCGATACCGGATTGACGGAGTGTTGAACGACCAAAACGCCATTGCCGCCAAGCTCAAGGCCGCCATCAATTCACGGGTCAAACTCATGGCCAAGATGGATATTGCGGAAATGCGGTTGCCTCAAGATGGTCGAATCAAGTTTAAAATAGGTCGTGAAGATATTGATATTCGCGTATCGTCGCTTCCGACCCATTTTGGCGAAAGCCTTGTACTGAGGTTGCTCCACAAAGAAAACGTAGAGCTGGATATGGATACCCTGGGATTTCCAGAGTCGATTCGGGATAAATTCAGATCCACGATATCCCTGCCTTATGGCATGATTCTGGTTACAGGACCTACAGGCTCCGGCAAGACTACCACCTTGTATTCAGCCCTGAACACCATCAACTCGCCGGATAAAAAAATCGTGACCGTTGAAGATCCAGTGGAATATCAGATGGACGGGGTCAATCAGGTTCAGGTGCAACCCAATATCGGCCTGACGTTTGCGCACACCCTGAGAACTTTTCTGCGGCAGGACCCGGACGTAATGCTTATCGGCGAAATCCGGGATCTGGAAACGGCCGAAATTGCGATTCAGGCAGCCCTTACCGGTCACGTTGTGTTTTCCACGCTTCATACCAATGACGCAGCAGGCGCTATTACCCGGCTGGAAGATATGGGCGTTGAACGTTTTCTTATCGCCTCTTCTGTTGTAGCTGTCCTGGCTCAGCGATTAGTTCGAAGAGTTTGTCCGCAGTGCAAGAAAACGTTTCATCTTGCCGATGATGAACGGCTGCTGCTGGCTCGGGAACTGGGTTTGCTTCCGGATGAACTTGCCCCGACATATACCAGGGGAATGGGCTGCAAGGAATGCGCAGGCTCAGGGTATCGGGGACGGCTCGGAATCTATGAGTTTTTGCCGGTGGATGAAGTCATTCAGCGTGAAATTGTCCGTGGATCGGATCGCAACGAAATATCCCGGGCGGCGATGCAAAATGGCATGATTTCTTTAAGAATGGACGGCATGGACAAGGTCAAAAATGGTATTACTACCTATGAGGAAGTGTTGAGGGTAACCCGCTGATGCCGCGTTTTTCTTATGAAGCCATGAATGCCGAAGGCAAACGGATTACCGACAGCAGTGAAGCCAACACCAAAGATGACCTGATTCTGACGCTTCAGACAAAGGGGTTGATGCTGGTCAGGTGGATTGATG
Source organism: Deltaproteobacteria bacterium (assembly GCA_037129415.1). Classification (GTDB taxonomy): domain Bacteria; phylum Desulfobacterota; class Desulfobacteria; order Desulfobacterales; family Desulfatirhabdiaceae; genus RAAP-1. Next base: position 3,803 of record JBAXVB010000275.1, on the reverse strand, counting down.
GAAGCCCGTCCCGGCGAAAGTCCCTGCTGAAGCGATCCGGACGCAGCCTTAACAGCAAGGAGTTGTTGCTGATTACCCGCGAGATGGCGCATCTGATGAAATCCGGCCTTCCGATGGACCGGTCCCTGACCATCATTATCCAGACCAGCGAAGCTAAGCCGCTTTTGGCTATGGCCCAGTATTTAAAGGAATCCCTTCAGGGCGGCAAAAGTCTTTCCGATGCGATGGCAGTCAAAACTGAAGATTTCAGCGATTTGTACACCAATATGGTGCGGGTTGGAGAAATGGGCGGCATCCTGCCTCAGGTGATGGAAAAATTGGCAGGGTTCATGGAACGAACCGAAGAAATTAAGAAATTCATCATTTCCAGCTCTATTTATCCGGCGATTCTCATGATGATCGGCATGGTTTCCGTTGGAGTCATTATGGGGGTCGTGGTGCCCCGCTTTGCTGCAATATTTACGGATCTGGGACAGAAAATTCCGGCAAGCACCTTGCTTTTGATACAGATCAGCCAGTTTTTGCGTACCTGGTGGTGGGCCATGATCCTGAGCAGCGTTTCGATAGCCCTGGGGTTGTGGCGTTTTTCCGGAACCGCCAATGGCAAAGATCGATTAGACAGGATATGGATCAGACTGCCGCTGATGGGAAGTCTGATAATGGATATTCAGGTCGGCCGCTTTACCCGGACTCTGGGGACTCTGGTGCAAAGCGGGGTGCCGCTGCTAAAGGCTCTTTCCATCGTGCGTGAAGTCGTGAGTAACGTGGTGGTAAAGTTTGCGGCTGAACAGATATTCAGGCAGGTCAAGGAAGGCAAGCGCGTCAGTACGCTGATGAAGGAACAGGGCATTTTTCCGGCCATGGCAGTTCAGATGGTCGCGCTGGGCGAGGAAACCGGAAAGATCGGGGAAATGCTGATTTCGGTCTCTGATGATCTGGATGCCCGCGTTCAGTCCAAAATCAAATCGCTGCTTTCGCTGCTGGAGCCGATTGCCATTCTGTTGATGGGCCTTGTCATTGGCGGGGTGGTTATTTCCATGCTTACGGCAATCTTTGGCATCAACGACATCGAATTCTAATGAACTCCCGTGGCTTCACATTAATTGAAATACTGGTGGTCATGATTCTGATTGCTGTTTCCGGTTCACTGGTCTATCTGAGCGTGGGCCGCTCCGCCGAACAGAAACAGGGAAAGCTGTTTGCACAGGAAATGATCAACCTTGTCAAAAAAGCCAGGCGCATGTCCATGGCATTCAGCCGGCCGGTTGCTTTTCACATCTCATCGGCGGATCGTTTATGCTGGGTCGAGGGTGGTCGCGCCAGCCTGGAAATTCCGGAAAAAGTGCTGATTCAGGCGCAAGGGATCGCCCAAATCGATGCGGATGTTTACGGGGTGTATTTTTATCCGGATGGCAGTTCAAGTGGCGGAGAGATAACGCTTTCAGCTTCCGGGCAGCCTTTTTTTGTTTTTCGTGTGGATATCCTGACCGGTCTGGTAACGCCTGGATAAGCTTATGAAAAACAGACAATGCGGGTTTACCCTGATTGAGGTGTTGGTTGCCCTGATAATTTTGGGGATATCTCTGGGTGCCATTTTCCAGTCGCTTTCAAGCTCTCGGAGGATTTCTCTCAAGGCCGATGAAACCCTGCAGGCTGTTCGGTTGGCGGGAAACCTTCTGGCCAGTCCCGCCTTGATTGACAATGCGCTGAAAGGCAGGGCAATTAGTGCCATAATTAATGGAGAAGCCGGATGGCGCTATACGATTTCATCCTTGCCCCTGGAGATTGATACTGGCGACAAGCGCGATGTTTTTCAGGTTCCGGCCATGTTTGAGTTGACGTTGTGTCTTTTTCATGAAACAGATCACCGGGAAAAAGCATTTTGCGTGAAACAGTGGATTCGGCAGTGAACGATCAGGTGAACGGGTGAATCGGATTCATATTTCCAGAGGGTTTACCCTTCTGGAGCTGTTAGTTGCCATGGCGCTGGTTGCGATGGTTACCCTGATTGCGTCAACGGCATTCAGATTGGCAGTTCAGGCATGGGAACGCGGGTCCGACGAAGGAGAGTCCCGGCAAATCCAGGCTGCTCTGCCGGCGCTTTTAGAAAGGCAGCTTGCAGCCCGGGTGATCAAACAGGTGCTGGGCCAGGCAAGGATCAACCCGTCCGTATATTTCTGCGGCGGAGAAAATTCATTGTCGTTTATCACGGCATATTCGCCCCAGGGCGCCCTGCTGCAAGGAATGTTATGGGTCAGATATCGGTTTGACCCCGGACAGAAAATGCTTTTTATCTATCAGCAGTCCGTGACCAGACTGGATGATCTGGATATAAGTACTGACCGTGGTTTAGGGTCAAAAACGGCGGAAGAGGGGCTACCAGTCAGTCAGATTCAGGGCATTTCCGATTTCAGGCTGGCTTACACCGCTGAGCCTCTGTATGATCCGGATGATGCCAAACAGTGGCGGCAAAATTGGGACTGTGGTGCAGAATCTGTCGGTGTCCCTTTCGGCCTGATGCTGGAGATGACCATTGGGGAAGGTGTGAGATCCAGGAGTTTAAGATGGTTTTATCGGATTGGTGATCAACGGTTAGCAGGTTCTGTCGGCGGTTAGTGCCCCCAAAGCGACAGAGGACAGGCGACATATGGCTGAAAAACGAACAAGCCCCCACCCCAACCCTCCCCCGCTGGGAGAGGGAGCATAAGGAAAGTACGGATTATGCCCTTTCGCAGTATATCTGTGTTTATCTGTGTGAATCTGTGGTTCTGAAATCTACAGGCAGCGTACTGGTAATGGTGTTATGGATGCTGGTTCTGATCAGTTTTCTGACAGGGCAGTACTTGGGGCACAACCGGGAAAAGGCGGACATTGCACAGAATGCCTGGACAGCTTTTCGTCAAAGACAGGCGGTTTCTTCGGTGGTTAAACTTTTTTCAACCGATGCTTGGCCTCTTTCGGATGCTATAGGTACGAATGGTCACTGGTTCAGGCTGTTTCCTGATGATATGGCGCTGTGGGTCCGGGTGGACAAAGAATCGCAGCGAATCAACCTGAATACAGTTGCTGATGGCGAAATCAAGCAAAAACTGTCACTGATGATGGGAGATAATTTTCAGCGGGAGTCGGATGCGGTTTCAGACTGCATTCTGGACTGGCGGGATACGGACAGCTTAAGCCGGATGCAGGGTGCGGAAGAAAAAGACTATAAAGCCAAGGGTCTGGCTTACAGACCGGCAAACGGGCCATTCAGTGTTATGTCCGAGCTTCTTCTGGTCATGGGGGTAACTCCGGAGCGGTTCTGGGCCGATCCTCTTCAATTGATTGAGGCGGATCTGAGCAGCCTTTTCGTTCAGCCAGAGAAAGAAAAGGCTCCGACAGCGCTTTCCGAGGGATTTACAATTTATCCAGGTGAAAGCAAGCGCATCAGCGTGCTAGCGCCAGGATCTGAGACGGGTTATTTATATATGAATATTATTATGACAAAGGAATCAGGCCGTCTTGCGGTTGTGGATAGCCTGCAATTTATGGGGGTAGCCGAAGCTGGATTTGACAGGCTGGTCGAACTGGAGTCCGAGGCCAGGGGAAAAAATCGGTCTTAAGCGCCGGACGGTCAAACACTATGGTTATCAAAGAACTTGTCGGAATTTATCTGGAAAAGGATGTGCTGCACTACTGCGGGGCCATCAGGACAGTTTCGTCGTGGGTTATGGCGATTTCGGGTTCATCCATGGAGTCGTCCGGTGTTATTCCAGGCCAGGCTCCGGCAACGCTTCGCGAATTGCTTCAGCGTGTTTCACCAA
>JBAXVB010000274.1:0-5321 GCA_037129415.1 Deltaproteobacteria bacterium | reverse complement strand
GCCGGCATACAATTTGTCCAAGACCATATTGCAAATATCAGTACAGTGATTTCCGATTTTAAAATGCCAGGTATGGACGGATTGGAGACCTTGGCTACCATCGGAAAACTGAATCCGGATATTACCCGCATCATTCTGACCGGCTATGCTACCGTGGAAACTGCCATACAGGCCACAAACGAAGGCATTGACGGATTTTTGACCAAGCCCTTTGACAACCGCGAACTGCGGGCAAAAATCCACGAAATCACCATTCGAAAACGCCTGAGGCAATTTGTATCGGATCCGGTTTACCAGGAGATCATTGATTCTCCAGAGGCGCTCAAACCCCGCTTTCATGAGGTCACGATTTTATTTTCGGATATTCGAAATTTCACGAAAATGTCCTGCGAAGCTGAACCCCACGACATCGCCGTATTCCTGAACCATCATTATTTCACTCCCATGGCGGAGATAATTCATCAGCACAACGGGACCATGGATAAACACATCGGAGACAGCATCATGGCGGTTTTTGGGGCTCCGGTACTGCATGTCGATGATGCGGTCCAAGCCGTACAAGCTGCCGTTGACATGCAGAAAAAAGCCGTCGATATTAACGCGGCGCTTGATACCGGTAGTGGTTTTCGGCTGAACATAGGCATCGGTATTTCCACGGGAAAGGTTTTTTCTGGAATTCTCGGGTCTATCCGCAAAAGGGAATTCACTTCGATCGGCATGGCAGTCAATATGGCGTCAAGGTTACAGCGTCTGGCAATGGCCGGCGAAATCCTGATCTGCGGCGGCACTAGGGACAAGGTGTTTGCGGAATTTAGGACCGAAGCACTTCCCCCTGTGACCGTAAAGGGAATTGAGGGGCAGATAACCATCCATAAGGTCAATCAATGAAGTTCAAGATCAAGACGAGCGAATCTCTGTCAATACCTGAGATCGTATAAGAATGGAAATCATGACTGCTGAATACGCCGTTAAAAACCCTATCAGGCTGCTGCCTGTACTTATTTTGCTGATTGCCATGGCCATTGTTTTTGTTATTGCTACGCTGGTGGAAGCCCAGCCATCAATAGAGATTACTGCAGAAGAACGTAACTGGCTGGACCATAACCCCGAAAAATTGACGATTCTTTTCAATACCGAATTTCCGCCAATTGAGTTTATTTCCGATTCAGGTGATTTTGTCGGCATGGGAGCAGACATCATCAACATGGTCGAAAAACGGCTCGGTATCACCTTTCTTAAACGCCCATCCAAAGACTGGAATGCCCACCTGGCAGCTCTTGAGAGCGGAGAATGCGCCATAGCGCCGACGATTGTACACACTGTCGATCGTGACAGGTACGCATTTTTCACTACAGCCTATGCAACCGTGCCAGTTGTGATCATCACCGCCCGGTCTTTTTCGGGAAAGCTGACATTGGATGACCTTGATGATCGCCGCGTTGGTGTTGTTTCCGGATATGCCACCGAGCAGTATGTGCGTGATCGCAGTCTGGACAGATTCGAGGTAGTGTCCGTTCAAAACGTATCCGAAGGGCTGCGCAGTGTGGCTTTCGGTCAGCTCGACGCATTAGTGGAAAACCTGGCTGTCGCTGCCTATACCATCACTCAGGAGGGCCTTCCCAATCTACGCGTAGCCGGAAGAACAGACTATGCTTTTGCTTGGCGCATTGGGATAAGCCGAAAATATCCCCTGCTATACAGCTCTATCCAGAAGGCTATGAACGGGATTCCTGAAACCGAACTGGAGGTCGTTCGCAAGCATTGGATTGCACTGGAGGACCACATTGGGATGGACCCAGAAACCTTGCAAGCACTCAAGATAATAACATTGTTTGTTTTGTTGCTGCTTTTGAGTCTGTCTTGCATTACGTTTTTTCTCAAACGCCGGCTGAACGAGAAGGTTGTGGGTTTGCGGGAGAGCGAGCGAAAGTATCGCGAACTGGTAGAGAATGCCAACAGTATCATTCTCAGAATGGATACCAGATGTCGTGTCACGTTTTTCAATGAATTTGCTCAGCATTTTTTCGGATTTCGGGAAGACGAAATTCTTGGTCGGAATGTTGTCGGATCCATCGTACTTCCAACGGACAGCAGCGGACAGGATATGGTCGCCATTATGGATCGCATTGCGCTCGATACTGCGGCCTACCCCAATTACGAAAATGAGAATATCCGCCGTAACGGCGAGCTGGTCTGGATTGCCTGGACCAATAAGGCTGTTTTTGATGAAACCGGAAGTTCCCGGGAAATCCTGTGCATTGGAAACGACATCACTGAACGCAAGCGCAACGAAGAGGAGCGAACCCTGTTGGCGACGGTGATTGAGCAGGCTGAAGAAAATGTTCTCATTACCGATCAGCGACGAACGATCATATATGTCAATCCGGCGTTTGAGCGTTCCAGTGGCTACCGCTGCGAAGAGATTAAAGGACAAAAGCTGAAAATGCTGAGAAGCGATCAACATGATGAAGATTTTTACCAGACAGCAAAGGAAATCCTTGATCGTGGCGAAGTGTGGACGGGTGCTATCGTAAACAAGGGAAAAGGGGGTGCTAATTTTGAGATAGAGGGAACTATTTCCCCAATCAGAAACACTTCCGGCGCCATTACCCACTTCGTTGCAGTCGGCCGCAATATGAACCGCTTCCGCAGAATGGAAAGGGAGCTTCACCAGGCACAGAAGCTGGATGCTCTTGGCACACTGGCCGGGGGGATCGCGCACGATTTCAATAATGTTCTGACCGCTATTATGGGTCTTATTGAAATGGAATCTCTGGGCGCCAGAGACGGAAGCCAGTCGCACGACCGGATGGCGCAAGCACTTTCTGCATGTTGCCGCGCCAGAGATTTGATAAAGCAGATACTTGCTTTCAGCCGTCATAGCGACCAACAACGAAAACCCATTGAAATGGGTTCCATTATGGAAGATGCTGTAAAAATGCTACGGGCGACAATTCCGACAACGATCGATATACAGTTCACCCTTCAGGATGTGGAATCCGTAATTCTTGGCGATTCTACGCAAATCCACCAGGTCATTGTCAATCTGTGTACGAACGCAGCCCATGCCATGCGCGATACGGGAGGCATTCTGAAGATCAGCCTTGATCATGTAGAAATAGATGCCCTCAAGGCTGCCGAGCATCTGGATATGCAGCCTGGGATGTATGTGCGCACTGTGGTTGGGGACACTGGGCATGGAATGGATAGAAAGACCCTTAACCGGATATTTGAACCCTTTTTTACCACAAAAGGTCCTGGTGAAGGGGCAGGAATTGGGCTGGCTGTAGTTCACGGAATTGTCAAAAATCATGGCGGAAGGATAGCCGTCTATAGCGAGACCGGGAAAGGCAGTACATTTGAGCTATTCTTTCCCAGAATGGAAACAACTCTTACGTCTGTGGATAAGCCAAAGGCTGAGCTTCCGACCGGAACAGGGCGAATCCTGCTGGTGGATGACGAGAAAATGCTTATTGACGTGATAACGGAAATGCTCAAAATCCTTGGCTATGAGGTTGTTTCGGCAAATAGAAGTCTTGACGCACTGCAGCTTTTTCAGTCACAATGCGACCGCTTCGACTTGGTCATCACCGATTTTACGATGCCGGAGATGACCGGTATGGAACTGGCTGCAGAGCTGTTACGAATCAGATGTGATATTCCCATTATTCTCAGTACTGGATTCACCAGCGCCGAGATCCGGGAAACAGCCAAGACTATGGGCATAGGAGAAGTTATGATGAAGCCTTTCATCCTCCAGGAACTTGCCGAAACTGTGCGACGTATTCTGGACAGGCATATCAGCGATGTTAATAAACTGAAACAGGAAGAACATGCATGAAATACGGCCTGTTGGGGGTGCTGTACGAAGTTACGATCTAAAGCGGCGCCAAGTTCAGGGGTTGCGCCTCGCTTGTAAAAAAGTTTTCAACTTTTCTGGGAGGGAATAATAATGATCAAGGCGGTATTTTCCTCGACAATGGTAAGAGATAACATAATCACCAATCTGATCGCTGTCTGTCCGGATGGGATCATTGGTGTTGACCTGCACGGCGCTGTAGTGATTTGCAATGCAAAGGCTGCAGCATTGACCATGCGCAAGAGCGAGGATGTTCTTGGTCTGGATATAGGTCAAATCTACGGGAGCCGGGAACAGGCCAGGCGGATCAAGGCAGTCCTCCATGCTGAAGATTTCGGCGGTGTCGACCGTCTTGATGGGTTTGAAACCGCTATTGTGGACATAGACAATAATATCATTCCAATACGTCTGTCTGCTGCGTTGATTATTGAAAACGGCAATGAGGTGGGGAGTGTCGGGTTTTTCCATGACCTTAGAAATCAGAAGGTCATGGAGGAAAAACTCCATAAACTTTCCATTACCGATGGACTGACCAATCTGTTCAACCAGCGGTATTTCTATTCCTGCCTTGCCGATGAAATGGACCGGGTCGTACGCTATAACAGTCCGTTGAGTCTAATATGTTTTGATCTGGATAAATTCAAGGATTGCAATGATCGGCTGGGACATCTGGAGGGTGACAATGTCCTTCGGAGGGTAGGAAATCTGCTCAATGATATAACCCGTTATTCTGATAAGAGTTTTCGATATGGTGGGGACGAGTTCCTGGTTCTGCTGCCAGAGACCAATTTAGACCAGGCAATGATTACCGCCGAAAAGATCCGTCAGACATTTAATAACAGTTGGCCGTACGAGACCATCGGAACTGACGTGCTTTATCGGGTGACACTAAGCATGGGTGTGGTTCAGCGGAAAGAGGAAACCTCGGGTGTGGCTCTGACGAGACGTGCCGATGTAGCCATGTATGCCGCAAAAAATCAGGGTGGTGACAGGGTTGTTGCCGGTTGATGTAAATTTTTTGAGATATCAAATTGAAGAGAAAACACCATGATAAAAAAGAAAAATGCGCTGCTGATTGTGGATGTACAGAACGATTTCTGCCCCGGAGGCGCCCTCGCCATTCAAGAGGGAGACAAGGTCATACCGGTCATCAATCAAATTCAGCCCATATTCGACACGATTATCGCCACCCGTGATTGGCATCCTCCCAATCATGTTTCCTTCGCCGTAAACCATCCCGGAAAAAATGTTTATGACATCATTGACATTAACGGTATTTCGCAGGTCTTGTGGCCGTCCCATTGTGTATCTGGGTCGATAGGCGCCGCTTTTCATCCAGACCTTGAAACAGATCGTTTTAAGATAATTCTGCACAAGGGAATGGACCCAGCCATAGATTCCTACTCCGTTTTTCTGGAAAATGATAAAAAAAAGCTGACAGGGATGGATGACTTTCTGCGAC
>JBAXVB010000273.1:0-5323 GCA_037129415.1 Deltaproteobacteria bacterium | reverse complement strand
AGTCGATTTCCCTGGATGCCCGAGGGAAAAAGAATGCCATGAAATCCTTAAAATATCGATCCAGTATCTCTTTCCAGGGGCTGTCATAATCTGACCGCAAATGTTTCATAAACCGATGAGCCTTCCAGCACTGGGTAAAATCAGTTTGATATTCATAATTGTACACTGTATATAAAATAAACAATTTTATAAAGAATTTTGTTTGCAGAGCCTGGCAACCAAGAAAAAAATCCTGATTCCCTGTAATGAATTGCTCTTTCCCGGCAATCAACCGGAAAGCACCAAAAATCAATTTGAATTTTAATTGAAATTGCTGTATATGGAATCAGAAAATTTAGATAAAACTTGTCAACAGATTTCAAAAGCGGCGCAGGATTTTCGTTTTATGATGAAGCAACACGTCCTGTTGTAGTCATATATTTTTATATACTTCATGTTGTGTTTACGTTGGCACGGCAATGATAAATACTGTTATTGCGGTAGTAATATATTGATAAGAATTTAAGAATTTACTTGATTTAACGTTAATTATCTGCAATAGAAAAAAGTGAAAGAGTTAGGAAATTTGTGAAAGGAGGTGGTATTTTCAGTTATTGTCTTGATTTAATTGATTATTAGGTTGGTTATCCATTTAATTGAAATTATTTGAGGAGGGACTCAGAATGAAGAAATTATCCGTATTATTGGTCGCGGCCATTGTGGTACTTGCCCTTGCCATGCCGGCAGCAGCATTTGAAAATGAATTTGGTGGGTATTGGAGAACTAGATTTTTTACAGACATTGGCTTTTCCGGGTCTGATAGTGCAGTGAGAAACCAGGATACGAACGCAGTTGATACCCGTACTCGGCTTTTTTACACCGCAAAATTCAGTGAAAACCTGAAGTTCGTCAACAAGTTTGAACTCAATGCGACCTGGGGCGGGAACGGCGGTTACGGCCAGGTTGGTGCTGATAACTCAGGCGCTGATACGTTTAGGGTGAAAAATTCATACGTCGATTTCAAGCTGGCGGAACAGCGCTTCACGATCGGTATTCAGAATTTCCAACTTGCCAGAGGATACATTATTGATGATGATGCTTCCGGCGTTAAAGCCATGTTCAAAGTCAATGATTCTATTTATCTGCCGTTGATTTTCATGAAGATGTATGAAGGTGGTTATGGCAAGATTGCCGGCAGTTCTGCATCCAATTACGACCTGAATGCTTATGTGTTTTATCCCACTCTCTACATCAACAAAGAGAACACCTTAAAACCCCACATTGCCTACATGACGTCCGAAAATGGGTCACTTGCAACGGCAAAAAATACTAACTTCTTCAACGACCCAACATCTGCAACCTATTTGCCGGGCGTAACAAAAGTAGATCTGTGGACCGCTGGATTGGAATATGACGGCAAGATCGGGATATTCGACTTGGGCGCAACCGGTATTTTTCAGTTTGGTAATGTAACCGTTCCGGCGGCTGCTTATGGTGGTCATGACCAACTGAATTTTAACGGCAATTTGTTTGACCTTTTCGGTGGTGTCAATTTGGGGCCAACCAATGTTCACGTCAAAGGGATTTATTCTTCTGGTAACAAGCACGATGAAGACCCTGCAAAATCTGGTAATCTTGCAGGATTCGTCACTCCTGGTAAGAGAGACACCTGGGGAGCTTCTTATTACTGGGCGGAAATAATGGGTGAAGGCATAGTTGATAACCAGGCACCTGCTGGTGCTCCTGATGACAAAATTTCCAATGTGTATATTGCCAATTTGGGCGGCAGCTATAAGCTCCTTGCTGATCTGAAGTTTGCCGCTGATCTTTGGTGGGCGAATCGCGCTCAGGACGTTGCGATTGCTACTACACCAGGGCAACCCCAAAAATACAGCAGCACTCTGGGTACGGAGCTTGACTTGGTTGCCACCTATACCATCGTGGACAACCTGAAACTTGATCTGATCGGCGCCTATCTGTGGGCCGGTGATTGTATTACCATGGCTGTTGATCCAAAAGGAAGCACCAATCCGATTGAATTGGCTGCTCAGTTTTCGCTTGCTTTCTAAGCTAAGCTTAAACGCCTGATTTAAAGTTTTGGAAGCCGGCTGGGAATTTTCCCAGTCGGCTTTTTTTATGCCCAGTTTTCTTCTTGAGCAGCGCGCTCTACCTTCCAGGATCGAATATTCCCTGCTCCTTTTTTATTGGATCGGCATAATGTATCAACGAACCCCACAGATGGAACCCCTTCTTCCTTCCGGATCACCTGATCTTGAAGATACGGCAAGGGAAATCGTCAGCCACTCGGCAGCGCTTGGTGGACAGCTTCATCCGGTTACCCGTGATTCTGTGTAGCGCTTCTGCGCATCATCAATAGCTATTACTCCAACCTCATCGAGGGGCACCACACTCACCCCATCGATATCGAACGCGCCATGCGGCAGGACTACGCCGATGATCCGGCCATGCGGGACCTGCAACTGGAAAGCCTTGCACATATTCACTCCCAACGTTCCGTGGAAACTCGTCTCCTGGATGAACCGGACCTCAACATCGCCGGACCGAATTTTATCGTCTGGCTCCACCGCATTTTTTATGAAAAGCTTCCATCGGACCTGAAACACGTCAGAAACAAAGAAACAGAAGAAACCGTCAAGATTACCCCCGGCGAGCTGCGGCTTCGTGAGGTTGTCGTCGGACACCATGTCGGCCCGGAGGCCGCGACTCTGCCCGTTTTCCTGGATCGTTTTGCCTCTTTTTACAGTCCTGCGGCCTTCCACGGTCTGAAGCCGATTGTCGCAGCCGCTGCTTCCCACCATCGCTTGATGTGGATTCATCCATTTCTCGACGGCAATGGCAGGGTAGTGCGGCTTTACACCGATGCCTGTTTTTATCGACTTCCGCTGTCTGGCTACGGACTTTGGAATGTCAGCCGCGGCCTTGCCCGACGCAGGGATGAATACATGGCAGCGATTATTGCCGCCGATGCGCATCGCCGAAATGACACCGATGGACGCGGCAACCTTTCGAATGAAGGATTGGTTCATTTTTGCCGGTTTTTTTTGGATGTATGCCTCGATCAGATTGTCTTCATGAACGGATTGCTCGGACTGGACAATATCCTGGACAGGATAAACGGGTATGTAAACATGCGGATGGCCCGGCTAATCCCGGAGCCCCTGCCGAATTTCCCGCTGCTCAAACCGGAAGCTGCTTATATGCTTCAGGAGGCGTTTCTGCGCGGACATGTTGCCAGGGGTGAAATCATTCGAATCTCTGGCATGGCTGAACGGACAGGCCGAATATTGCTGGGGCAGCTTCTGACCGAAGGACTGCTGCAGTCCGATTCTCCCAAAGGCCTTGTCAAAATCGGTATTCCGGTCCATGTGGCCGGATATCTGTTTCCGGATATTTAATGGCAAAAACGCATAGGTCTATAAATTATGGCTTTTTATTTTCATGTGATTTCAATATTATATAATCTCTCAAAAAGGATGCCGTGATTTCCAACACAATGTTCACCTGCGAAGTCAGGTGCAACAGATGGTTAGGAGTTCGCAAAACTACGATAACTTTGGCATGATTTCAAACTCTAACTTCGAGCGGTAAAAGCAGACATCGAATTCCATAAAAAAATTAGTTTGTCCGAGAATCAGCGGCGCATCAGTCTTAACCCACGCAAAAACCAGACGTACAGGTTCAAAATCTCCTATTTTTGCTATCGCAGCCAACGGCGTTGCCGGAAAATTCCCCAGATTGCCTGCCAGCCGGATATTTGCTTTCCGGTCATCCCATATTTCCCCAAGTCGAATGCCTATTTCATACGGAATCACACTGACCGTTGCGCCGCTGTCAACCAGACCGACAACCTCAGCCTGCCGATTGTTACAATGGAGAGAAAATGTCAGACGGGGCAGACTGTCATATTCATTTTGCGATGGGTCACTGACAGAGTATCTGAATTTCAAAATGTTTTATTATCCGTATCCGTTGTTTCAAGTTTATTCATCAATATTTTTGCCATTCCGAAAGTATTGTACGGTGTTGGCATATCGTAAATCTTATCCGATTCAAGCGGAAAAATATTTTCATCCGTATCAAGCTGTTCCGCTATAATCCGAATCAGTCTGAGTTTGTCAAGCATCCGTAGCTGTCGAACAAACGGAAGAATATCTGTCAAAGTCATAATTTCATATCTGCTGTTCACTGAAAATTCTCTTTCCATTGATGACTTCTCTTTCTACCATCATTATTATATTTGGTTGCATTTAAGGATGTACCCGCCGCCTAACAGATTAATCAGCGGCGCGGCATTTTGCGTTCGCTGGATTTATTGGTTAGCCTTTCTGGGTTCTATTTTCAATCTTCCAAATGTTGTTTCTACAACGGCAAAGTTGATTTCACCATCTTTATTTAAGTCTAGACCTACAACTTCATTTGGACATAATGGAATAAGGCCATACTGTTGTCCGATTTTATGAAGCAACTTCCTATCTGATTCTTCTGCTATTGTAGTAGCAACTGAAACGCCGTTTTGAAGGTCATGACACAAAGTCCATTTTTCTGGCTTTACGAATGATGGATTTTTCAGCTCTTTTATTTTTTGCACAAACGAAGATAGAAGCTTCCTATAATTTTGACTGTTCATATTTTCTCCATTCAATGGCGAAAAGTTCACCCACCGGGGACCCAATACTGAAACGTTAAAGGGCGCATCAGCTCAAAATGGAACCATGAAAAAGGCCGCCCAGGTTCCCGGTCGAGTGAGAAACGCCAGGTTAGCTTAGAGCATTTCGCAGTTTAAGATATATTGGTGCTACCAAAATGTTTAAACACCAACAATAATATTTCATATAACATACGCTACAAATCCAACTATAGCCGCACATAAGAGTGCTGGGATTCTGGCAATGAAAATTAATAAAATAGAATCACCGCAAGTAATTAATACTACTATAAATATGTGATAATAAAACTTATGCTGCCAACAGTTCAAGTGGTCTTGCGTTAGCAATTTCCATCCGGTGAATCATCCGAATCTGTGAAGGCAGAAGAGTTGTAACCCCTACTGTATCTCCGTCAAGTGTTATAAACTCGACTTCATATCCTTCACCGTTGTTATGAACCATAACAACAGTTCCCATATCGCCTTTTTTCAGATTCAGATACGGTATATCCACTGTCAGAATAACACTGTCCAGTTCATTAATCATTTTACTTTCCTTTCAACGGATATGCGGTTACAAAAAACTGTATATCCGACCCGCTTTCAATAAACCATACCTTTTTGGGCATCCTTCATATTACCTCAAAAGTAGTTGACACTTTTGTATGATCAGAAAAT
>JBAXVB010000272.1:0-5367 GCA_037129415.1 Deltaproteobacteria bacterium | reverse complement strand
TTTTTGAGCCAAAGCACTTATTTCTCCATTCTGGCAGGGCACGCCACGGCGTATCTTGAGTGCGTTAACGTTATGATCAACCACTTTGTGAAAAATCCATTGGCCAATCCGGTGAACTTATGTTCTACAAGATACCTGTGGACGCGACATTAATTGAAATTGAAATAGTCAATGATGAACAGTGAAATTTAATCCATTATGGATGGGCGGGGGCAGGAATAAAACCTGTACCCTGCCTACAATATGCACCTGATTTATACTCTATTTAACAGGCAAGTGGGCAGGAGGTTTCTGTACGTGGTCACGGTAAACAAGAAAATAGTGCATACGGTTTTTGAAGAGATCGCGGAAAGATTTCCCGGAAGAATCGCCATAAGGCATGCAGGGCGGGAGATATCCTACTGTGATCTTAACCGGTTGAGTGATGATATCGCCAAACTGCTGAAACATGTGGGGGTTAAACGGGATGTCATCGTGGGTGTCTTGTTGGAGAGCAGCATTGCTTATGTGGCTGCGATCATCGGCGTGATGAAGACGGGAGGAGTGTTTCTACCTCTGGATATGTCGTTTCCGGAAAAGAGGCTCGAATATATACTGCGCAAAACCGTTCCCGAAGTCATCATTTCCGAAATGGCGTTCGAGGCGATCTGCGAGAGACTCGAAGCAACTGGTCTAACCAAGGATATCTTAGGGAACCACGAATGCCCGGTGATTCTCGTTGACCAGACCACGGCTTTTTTTTCCAAGACACAATCCGAAATTAACCCCTTTAGATATTCCTGGAATTCATCTGATGTTCTCTTCAAAAACCGTATCGCCCTGTCCGAAGCTGACGGCGCTGAATCGTTTCCAGATCCCGATGACAGTTGCTATATCATATATACCTCCGGCTCGACCGGAGTTCCTAAAGCGATTGAGGGCTGTTATAAAAGCCTTAGTCATTTCGTTCACTGGGAGGTCAAGGAATTCGGGTTTGATGAACGGATCAGGGTCACTCAGTTGCCGCCGGTCACCTTTGATGCAAGCTTGAGGGACATCTTCGTTCCCCTGATCACCGGAGGGATGCTCTGCATTCCGGAAAAAGATACCCGTACGAACATGAAAGCTCTCGTCCAGTGGATGGAAGAGGCCGGTATCACCCTTGTCCATTGCGTGCCGTCCCTGTTTCGGATGATCACAAAAGAGATTGATGAGGGCAAGAGCGGCAAGGATGTCCTGCCAGAGCTGCGATATATCCTGATGGCTGGCGAACCCCTCTACGGAAAGGATGTGTCTGCGTGGATGGATATTGTCGGAGAGAGAGTTACCCTGGTGAATCTTTACGGGCCTTCCGAGACAACGCTCGTAAAGACATTTTATCCGATCCGGCAAAGACCCGCCAGTCCGAATGCTATGATCCCTGTGGGCCATCCCATATCGAACACCGCCATACTGATCACAAAGGGAAACAGGCTTTGTGAACCGGGCGAAATCGGTGATATCTTTATCAAGACGCCCTTCAGAACTAAAGGCTACTACCATGACCCGGATTTGACCAAGATGAGTTTTGTGCCCAACCCTCTAACCAGTGATCCGGAGGATATTGTTTACAAGACTGGCGATATCGGCAGATATCTTCCCGACAGGGGAATTGAGTTCATCGGCCGACTCGACACCCAGGTGAAGGTTAACGGCATACGGATCGAACTTGGCGAAATCGAAACGACCCTGCTGGGGAGCGATTTTATCGATCAGGCGGTTGTAGTCGGCCACCGCTCCCTTGAAAACGAAAACACCATCGTTTGCTATTATACGGAAAAAAGAGCGACCAACGCCGGAGAGGTAAGCGATTGGCTGCGTCTAACATTGCCAGCTTATATGACACCGTCTTTCTATGTACGGCTTGATGAGTTTCCTCTCAATATCAATGGGAAAATCGACAGAAAGGCGCTTCCCAAACCTGAAGAGCTTATCTATGAGGGAATCGCATATCAGGCCCCGGCGGATGAAAAAGAAGAGACGCTGGCAAGGATATGGGCGGATGTGCTGCATCTTGAAAAGGTTGGAGTCAATAGTCCGTTTTTCAGGATAGGAGGCCATTCGTTAACCGCCACACGGGTACTGTCGAGAATCTATCGTGAAATGGGGGTGGAGATCAGCCTCAGGGATTTTTTTGCGAACCAGACAATCCGGGGACTTGCCGCCTTACTGCAGGATCATTCGGGATCTGAATTTGCACATATATCCCCGCTTGAACTGCAACCCGATTATGCCGTGTCGGCTTCGCAGCGAAGGCTCTGGGTATTGGACCGTATTGAGGATGGATCAGTCGCCTACAGTTTGCCGGGTCTCTTTATGGTGAATGGCGACTTCGATATCCCGCTGTTTCGCCGGGCATTTCTTTCCTTGATCGCCCGCCACGAATCTCTTCGCACCACCTTTTTCGAGACAGATACCGGCCCCCGACAAATAGTGCATGAGATGCCGGATACCTATGAAATCGGGGAAATTGATCTGAGCCTGGAGCCGGACCCCGAAGGATATGCATTGCAGTACGCCATGAACCAAGCGACTATTTTTTTTGACCTTTCCATGGGACCCCTGCTCCGAGTCACAATAATCACCTTGTCTTGCGGACGGCATGCGATTTTTTTAAATATGCACCACATCATCGGGGATGCATGGTCCTTCGATATTCTGGCCAGAGACTTGCTGAGCATATATGGCGCGTATCTGGAGGGGAGGGAAAACCCGCTTTCGCCGCTGCGGGTGCAGTATAGGGATTACGCCGCCTGGCAGAACGCCCGGCTTGAAGCGGACGAGGCCCGGAAAATGTCCCTTTACTGGCGCGAAAAACTGTCCGGAGCAGAATTGTCTGCGCTCGACCTGCCTTTGGACTTTCCCCGTCCCCTGCTACAAACTTACATGGGCAAAAGCTTCTTTTTCAGCCTGGACAAGAGGCTTGCGACAGGACTGGATGCGCTTGCACGAAAGCATGACGCCAGCATGTTCATGATCCTGCTGACCCTGGTGAAGATACTCCTCCATCGCTATACCGGCCAGAAGGACATCATAGTCGGGTCTCCCGTTGCGTGCCGTAACCATCCTGATCTGGAAGACCAGATTGGCTTTTATGCCAATACCCTTGCCCTGCGGGATCGTATAGACGGAGATGAGTCTTTTGTCCAGGTACTCGAAAAGGTGCAGAAGACAACGATTGACGCCTACGATCACCAGCAATATCCTTTTGACAGACTTGTCGATGAGCTAAATCTGGCAAGAGATCCTGGCCATGCACCACTTTTTGATGTGATGCTGGTCTATCAGGACGAGGAACCGGAAGATATTCTGCCTACCACGGACAGGGGGCAATCGCGGCCAAAAGATACTCTGGCGACCAAAATATCTTCTATTGAGATTGAATCAGGGACGAGTAGATTCGATCTGACTTTTACCTGTAGTAAATCTGGTTCAAGGTCCGCGAGCAGTCTTCGAGTCGGGATAAATTATAATACCGATCTATTCAGGGATGCAACGATCGAAAGAATGGCGACCCATTTCTCCACGCTTGCGGAAAGTATCCTCACCGATGCCGGGACGGCGATCCATAAGCTGGATATTCTCAGTCCTTCTGAAAAGCGGCTATTGATAGAAACCTTTAACGATACGCAATCTCCCTATCCTTCGGATAAAACGATTGTGGATATCTTCGAAGAGCAGGCGGCCAAAAGGCCGGATCACATTGCAATTGTCCTTGAAGATAGCGAACTCAGTTACCGGGAACTGCATGAACGGGCGCATGGACTGGCCAGGGTGTTGGTTGAGAAGTACCAGATCAAACCACAGGAAATAGTCGGTCTGATGGTTGACAGAAATGAATGGTCGATTATCGGGTTGATGGGAATACTAATGGCCGGCGGCGCCTACCTGCCGGTTGATCCGTTCTATCCAGGGACCCGCATCGACTATATGCTGACGGACAGTGGTTGCCGTGTGCTTCTAACTGAAAACAAGTATGTGGAAAGTAATGGGCGAATCCCTTCTTCGGTAATGAATGTTGATATTGAGACATTGGTTTCTTCCTGCGATCGGATAGCCGACACAAGAGCGTGTGTAGATAAACCCCTTTCCCATCCGCCGTCACCGGACAGTCTGGCATATATCATTTACACATCCGGTTCAACCGGGCTACCGAAAGGGGTGATGATTGAGCATTGCGGCTTTGTCAATATGTCTTTACACCAGATAAGGGCTTTCGGGGTTTCAGATAGCGACCGGGTGCTGCAGTTTGCATCAGCCTCATTTGATGCCGCTCTTTCGGAAATTTTCATGGCGCTTCTTGCGGGTGCAGCCGTTGTGGTAGTCCGAAAGGAGACGATGGATGATCCTTTGCTATTTGTGCAGTATCTGGAAGAAAAGAGAGTGACGTGTATGACGTTGCCACCGGTATATCTGAATGCGCTTGATAAAGAGAAACTGAATACCGTAACGACTATTATCACTGCTGGGGAAGCTCCAAACACCGGGGACGCGGTTTTTTTCAGCCGCCGGAAGCACTACTTCAACGCCTATGGTCCAACGGAGATATCGGTATGCGCAACTATTGAGCGCGTATCCCCCGATGGGGACTACCGGAGAAACATCCCTATCGGGAGACCGATCTCCAACATGTCGATTGATATTCTTGATGACTTGCTGCAACTTGTTCCTATGAGCATTCCAGGTGAAATCTGTATTTCCGGAGCGGGCCTGGCGCGGGGATATCTCAACAGAGCTGGATTGACGGCGGAAAAATTTGTTGCACATCCATTTCGGGTGGGAGAAAGACTTTACAGAACTGGAGATATTGGAAGGTGGCTCCCAGACGGGACCATAGAATGGTTAGGAAGAAATGACGATCAGGTCAAAATCAGGGGATACCGCATCGAATTGGGGGAAATAAAAAACGCCCTTCTGCGACATGCCTCGGTGCAAGATGCAATCGTCATTGCAGAAGGCCGTGATCCGGAGGAATTAGCCGCCTATTTCACAGCGCGGGAACGATTGGAGCCTGCCGATCTTAGATCCCACATCGGGAGTCTTCTCCCCAATTACATGATTCCCCGTTATCTGATTCAATTGAATGACCTTCCGATGACTGCCCACGGCAAGGTAAACAGGAGGCTCCTTCCTGATCCGCGCGCCAGTAGCAAATCTGATCAAACGCTCTTGTGTCGGCTATCCGGCGATGCACTGGCCAAGCCGCGCAACGACCTCGAAAAATGGATGCTTGCTCTCTGGCAGGAAGTGCTTGGAAAGCGGGATATCAGCATTCATGACAATTTCTTTAATTCAGGAGGAAATTCCCTGCGTTCTTTGCAGTTGATATCGCGGATATCGACGGGACTG
>JBAXVB010000271.1:0-5372 GCA_037129415.1 Deltaproteobacteria bacterium | reverse complement strand
AAATCCCCCTCGGTCCCCCTTTTCCAAAGGGGGAAGTATCATTTTCATATATGGGTGATCGAATTTAAGAAAGATACAAATATCATGCAAAACGATTGCGCGATCCTAATTTGTTGAATTCATAAATTTATGCGGGCTCAAGTATATATGGTTATACTGCAAACGGGCATAATCTTTCATCGTAGAGCCGGCATCTTGCCGGCTGCAGCAGCCAGGCAGGCAGGATGCCGGCTCTACCTGAGCTTTCCTCATGCTCTGCTGCACCCGGGACACACCAGAACAAAATTGGTTTTTCCGTCCTTAAGAAAAATACGTCGCGTTGTTTTTTTACAGGATTCACATACCAAGGGGTCAATTCGCCGCGTAACCGGATTGTAAAAAACGGGCAACGTTCGCGTAGCCTTTCGATACATAATAGTCACAAGGAGTTGAGCGACATCCACCAGATATCGTTCTCCCGCGCAGGCGCGAATTTGAATCCTGGTATCATATTTATGCTGAAGATCCGCTGTTTTTCGATCCGCCTCCGATGGCAGATTATCAATTTTCTGCTGCCGTTCCATGCGCTGGGTGTCGCTCAGGTTGGGATGAGCCAGTGATGTGCGCATTTCTTCGGCCAGAGATTGGTAATACTCACGCGTATTGGTGACATCCCGATGAAGCCTTCTGCGCATACTGGTCAGAAATGGCTCCAGCTCCAGTTCGATTCGACTCTGAAGAGATTTCAGGACCGTCTGAAGCGATAGTCCGATACGGGGAGAAAACTGCGGTGGCAGATGGCCCTGCCGGTAATACGTACATTCAAAGTCAGTGATTGAATCGTCAAAACCCTCAACGATCGCACCGGAGGGTTCATGAAACGCCAGCCGTTTTAGGCCTTCCTTGCGCTCATCGCTAAGCGCCACATAGCGACTGGTAATGACCATATAGGATGTTCTGGTCTCCGCACGCACGCCGATTTGAATTTTTCCGTTTACAAAGCTCAAGTCCTGGGCGATCGCCGCGTCAAATCCAGCCTTTTTGATATAGGGGATGGATACAGCGCCGTAGGTGACCGGAATATTAGCGGTTGCCGTTTGAACCAACCGATCCAGAATAGGACTTCCATAGAGCAGCGGATGGTCATCATCACCCAGGCGTACTTCTTCCGGAAGATTCAGTATATCAGCCAGATCAAGGGGAAGCAGCGCATGAATGTGATCTTCATTTCCATCGACCAGCGCGCCTTTTTTTTCGAGAAATTGGGTGGTGAATCGAATCAGGTCCAAATCCTGTATCATGGCTATACTCCAAAATCTTCCTGAAAGAGTTTTTCATCCAATTCCTTGCTGCTTTCATAAGCAGATCTGGCGCGCTTGATGCGAGCCGCCAGAGCATTGAACGCCTTTTTCCGCTCGGTTTCTTCGGGATGTGTCACCCACAATTCATAGACCATGTCGCTGAATTCCTGATCGCCCTGAAGTCGGCCCAGAATCATGTCGATTTCTCCTACAACCAGTTCGAACATATTGATTTTTTTATCCAGAATTTCCAGTATCTCATCTTCAATGGTGCCGCTCAAGCAGAAATTGTAAACCTCAACGGCTTTTTCCTGGCCGATTCGGTGAAGCCTTCCAATACGCTGCTCGATTTCCATGGGATTCCAGGGCAGATCATAGTTGACAAGGATATGACAGAACTGAAGGTTGTGGCCTTCGCCGCCGCTTCCGGTCGCAAGCAGGACACGGCGGCCATCGCGAAAAGACTGAATGGCGGCGCTTTTCTGATCGGTAGTCATGGATCCCTGATATACTGCGCAAGAAATGCCTCTGCGCTGAATCAGTCCATGAAGATGGGAAAGCGTAGCCAAGTGATTTACAAATACTATTTTCTGATCGGGCGATGCCTGCAGAAAGTCCATGACCTGTATGGCCTTGGCGCTTTCCTTGATGGCTTTCCCCAGTTTCAGCAAGTGCCGGATACGGGATTCGATATCCTGATTCATAAGGGAGAGATCGATTCGCTCAAGCATGGCCAGAGCAGCAGCATGGGAAGATCCTGCAGCCTCCAGAAGTTTTCGAAGCACCATCCGATTCAGGGACGATACTTTCATTTCGGCTACTGCCGAAGCAAATCTGCTTAGTTCCTGATAAAATTGTGTTTCTTCCAGCGCCGAAGTAATTTTCGCCGTGGTGGCAAAGCGGGGCGGCAGATTGATCTGGGAAGCCGATCTTGTATTTCTAACCATGACTTCCTTTAGCAGGTCGCGAAGCCGCTCTCTATTTTGCGGATCTGTCGGATTTCCTCTGACAACGAATTGTTCCTTGAATGCCTTGCGTGTTTTCAGATGGCCCGGTTTAAGAAGAGTCACCAGATTATAAAGCTCTTCAAGGTTGTTTTGAACCGGCGTTGCAGTCAAGAGCAGCAGAAAAGTTTTTTGAATCGCATTGACAAGCTTCCAGTTCATGGTAGTCTGATTTTTCAGATGATGGGCCTCATCGACGATTAGCATGTCGTAGGATCGGGCGCATACCTCGTCCATACGCCGCTTGGACCTGGCGGTTTGAAGCGAGACCAGTAGAAATGGGGCCTGCCAGAATTGTTCCGGATTCTCCTTGAACAGAGCATCAGTCGATGCAACGACATCAAGATCGAATTTGGATTTCAGTTCCTCTTTCCACTGGTTGATGAGTGAACTCGGGGCCAGAATCAGGGCGGATTTCACTAATCCGCGCAGGATATATTCCTTCAGAATCAGGCACGCTTCGATGGTTTTGCCCAAGCCCACTTCATCCGCCAGAATGGCGCGGCCGCGAAACGACCGCAGCACCTTTCTGGCGGTTTCCTGCTGATGCCAGAAGGATTCCACTCCGCTTAAAGCGCCCAGACAAATCAACTGGTCATAAGAACTGCGGAATCCAAGACGGTAGGCGCTCAATGTCAGATTCAGGGATTGAATATCTGTGGAGGTACTGGAATCAATGACAGTAAGAAAGTCTGTGGTATCGATTTCAAAGTGGACATGCGGATTGGGAAGCGGCTCTTGCGGCGGGACATCGGTTGATTTATTGACGGAATCAACTGATGGCGCAGCAGCCGGTGTAGCAGCCGGCGCAGCAGTATCAGCGGTTTTCAGCGGAGTCGTCCGGGGTTTCTTCGAATCGGGGAGACTGTCTGAACCTGCCTGTGTTTTTAATATCTGTTGTTGAACGGTCAACAGCATATATTCAGCCCGTTTTCTATTCCTGACCATCAACCGGCCCACGAACCGGTCGCCGTCGTTGAGAATGGCGGTGAGTATCTCTTGAAGCAAATCGACATCTTTGATACTGTATCGGAATGTCAGTTCCGCCAGCGTCAGGGCATCCCCTGTATGGATGACCAGGTTTTGATGCCATCCCTGATTCAACAGTTTCAACAGCGTCACATCGTCTTTTAACTCCGATGCTGCACGACGGGCATGCTCCCAATAAAACTTGTCTGATGGCGCCAGTTTTAATGCCTTCAGAGCATAACGCAGGACAGTACTCCAATTTCCCATCCACGACTCATAAGCAGTTTTATTTCGATTCTCATCAATCTTTTCAAACTGACTGATTCGCTCGCGTTCCAGCGCGGTTTTTTTTCGCGCTTCTTCCCGTTTTCGTTTATGTTTCAAATTGTGGTCAACGGCCATGATTCACCCGATTCCATCGCATTCGTTAAGTCTTGCCAGGTCTGATCAATATTATGCAGATTTGACAATATGGACATATTGTTTTCGGCAGCAAGTATCAATCTCCCGGCACCCTTCATATTGCCTCAAAAGTGGTTGACACTTTTTTTGAGGAGCCCAAATGGCCTTGATCATCATTTCTCGAATTATCACGCTCAGAGCAAACAGGTCTGAACGACGAATTTATCTGCAAGCAGCTATCACATTTGACGAGAGGAGGCAAGATGAGATAAAAAATCGCTTCCCTGCATGAAGAGGCGGCGAAGAAGTCTATTGGGCGAACCTCTTTTACCAGCTCACACGCCTCAACGCGGATGTTCTGGAAGGATAGCCCTCACCACCTTTTCGTATTCAAAGCGGACGATATTGCGATCCTTGCAATTGAATTCCACGCCGATCAAATAGAGTTCATCAGCCTCGGCGCGATATTTCTCATGGTAAGCCTTCTCCTTGATCTGTTCCAGGGCGCTATTTTTACCTGTATCCCTATCCACCACCTTGAATTCCAGAATAAAAACCCGCCGTTCCAGTTTGACGGTCAGATCAATCCGGCCATGATTGGTGATATCCTCCGCCGTGACATCCAGCCCAAGCGCGGTAAAATAGCAATAAAAGACAGAGGCGTAATAGCCTTCATACTTGGCTATCTGATTTTTGCGGTACCAGTCGTGAGGAATGGATGCGAAAAATGAATGGAAAACTTCCCGCACTTTTTCAAAATCTGGCGCTAATAATGCCTGGTATAGGGCATATTTGTTCCGTTCGCTGTCCTTTCGGGACTGAGTCAGATAGTTAAGCAGGTATGCAGTGAAACTGGTTTTTACTTCTGCATTGGGATAGCCGAGACGAAACACAGTGTTATTCAGGATAGTCTTATGGTCTTTGATGGTTAGATATCCGGTTTGAAACAGAAGTGTTTCCAGATCAATTTCATCGACATCGAAGCTGCTCATCATGATTTCTGTCGTCTGGATCAACTCGATGTCCAAAGCAGAGTACTGTTTCTCCTGAATGAGTTTCATCAAAAACGTTGGCGTTCCGGTTTCAAACCAGTAATTCCGAAACTGATGATGTTTGAGAAAAAGCAGAATATCAAACGGATTATAGACATGATCCCCCATGAAGTTGTAGCCATCGTACCATCGCCTTAGCTTCTGAATATCCACCCCCTGCAACCGATCTGCAAAGGTTAGTGACAATTCGTCATGGGTGTAGCCACATATTGAGGCGCAATCCTGGTCCAGCGTGATATCATCCAAATTATTCAACACGCTGAAAAGGCTTACCTTGCTGAATTTCGATATCCCGGTGATAAAAACAAATTTCAGATACCGGTCGCAGTCCTTGATAACCGAATAAAAATTCTTTAGTCCTTCGCGAATCTCCCTGGCGAGGTCCGAATTTTCAATATTATCAAGAATAGGCTTGTCGTATTCGTCAATCAGGATCACGACTTTTTGCTGATGCTGATCATGAAGTTTGATGATCAGTTCGCGGAATTTGAATGGTATTGCGGTTTCTTCAAGTGTCAGTCCGTGCAGATTTGTCTGTTCACGCAGCATGGAGAATATGGAGTTATCCAGTTCACTGCGGTTTTTCACCACACCAGTCCCAAAAGTGAGGTTGATGACAGGATAGCATACATCCCAGTCCCAGTGATGTTCAAGAAACAGCCCGC
>JBAXVB010000270.1:0-5375 GCA_037129415.1 Deltaproteobacteria bacterium | reverse complement strand
AGATGTGATATCGTTTGACATGGAACACCTCATGATATGAAGGAAGGTTGCTGTCCAAATCTACTTTACAGCAATAATCATAATCCCAATCCGGTATTTT
Organism: Deltaproteobacteria bacterium; assembly: GCA_037129415.1. Lineage (GTDB taxonomy): Bacteria > Desulfobacterota > Desulfobacteria > Desulfobacterales > Desulfatirhabdiaceae > RAAP-1. The sequence continues at coordinate 5,275 of JBAXVB010000270.1, read as the reverse complement.
TGCAAATCCTTCGTGTATTGTGAACAGCTTCGATCGTCAATTGCGCCCAAAGGGGAACAATCACTGCATTTTCCTTTCTGAAATGTTCTTGACAGCACCCAGGTCAGGTGCTAATCAAAAGCTCTCTAATGGAGATTTCTTGTCACTATGCCGCCGCTGGAACGATTTGATCTTGATAGAAATTATGGCATAGGTCTATAAGTTATGTTTTTTTATTCCATTGCAGTTTTTTTATGGACCCTTTGATTTCTTTTGAGCGGATCAGAATGCGCCCGGCTCAACCAAACTTTTTATCCCGGAAACACCTTTCGGTTTTCGCATCGTTTCTTCTTGCCGGAATCATTGCAACGATTGCTTTTGTCAAATCAGATTCGGTGATTGCGTCCCTGAAAAACATTGATGTCTGTTGGGCCGTCGCAGGCCTGGGATGCTATTGGATCAATTACCTGCTTCGATCCATGCGGTTTTGTACGATATCTGAGAATCGCCTGCAATTATGGCCGGATGCCGTCAAGGCCACCTGCCTTCACGGGCTGGCAACCTATATGCTGCCTTTTCGAGCTGGAGACTTGACGCTGCCCGCCATACTCAAATCCATCAACAATACTTCCTGGATCGAAGGCGGAAGGATTCTGATTAAATCCAGAATTCTGGATGTTTCATCCATGGGCATCCTGATGATCTGTGCGGCGGTATTGACTCAGGTTCGGATTTCTTTCACGCTTCGATTGGGTTGGATGGGGGTTGGAATTGCAATGATGATTTCCCCGCTAGTCATATCATGGCTGATATCTTCAGGATCAAGAAAGTCATCATTGGCATTAAGAAATATTATCCTGAAATTTGAGACAGTTTCTGCCATAAAACGATTGGAAGTGATTCAGAGTCTTGGGATATGGATGGCTATTGGCGGTTGTTTGTTCTGTGCAGCCAGGGCGGTAGGGTTGTCGCTGGGGCTGGGAGACGCTATTTTTTTGATTTCAGTGCAATTTCCGATTCAACTGATTCCGATTCAGGGTTTTGCTAATACCGGAAACCATGAAGGTGGCTGGATCGCCGCGCTGACCATTCTGGGATTTCCGGCTTCCAGCGGATTGGTGTTTGCGCTGACATCTCACGCACTGGTGCTTGTTTATGTCGTATCGCTGGGGGTGGTGTCTTTGTTTATTAGAAGGCATCCGACTCTCTATGGATGACACGAAACACAGTTAATTTTTTTAGCATTTTTCTATTAATGGGATATTTATGTACAAAGACAAAACCCTTTGCGTCGTGATTCCGGCGTTCAACGAGTCCACTCAGATCGGCGGCGTTATTGAGACGATGCCGGACTATGTGGACCGGATCATCATCGTGGATGACGCAAGCACCGATGATACGGTGACGGTTGTATCGCAATATCAACAGCATGACTCCCGGGTGGTTCTACTGTGCCATGATATCAATCAGGGTTGCGGCGGTGCTCTGGCGACCGGATATGTCTGGGCCAGGGACAATCGGATGGATATTGCGGTGAGAATGGACGGCGATGGTCAGATGAGTCCGAATGACCTGCCGGCTCTGCTCGATCCAGTCGCTCGTGAAAGAGCTGACTACGCCAAGGGAAACCGGCTGGTGACTGGCGAGGCTTATCAGAATATCCCCAGAATACGGTATTTTGGAAACGCTTTTTTGTCTCTGCTCACCAAAATCGCATCGGGTTACTGGCATGTGGCGGATTTTCAGTCCGGCTACACGGCAATGAATAGGATGGTTCTTGATACCATTGACTGGAAGCAGATGTATCGGCGCTATGGTCAACCCAATGACCTGATGGTGCGCCTGAATGTATATAATTTTCGGGTGGCAGATGTACCAGTGGAGCCAGTGTATCATGTGGGCGAAAAATCCGGAATTCGAATCCGTAAAGTCATTTTTACCATAAGCTGGCTGTTGATCAAAATGTTTTTATGGCGAATGAAGGAAAAATACATCATCCGGGATTTTCATCCACTCGTGTTTTTTTATACGCTGGGGGCGATGTTTGGGGTATCTACTGTGATGCTGTTTGCGCGAATGGTGTACTTTAGGTGGGTTTCAGGATTTTTTCCTTCAACCAGCTCACTTGCGGCCATGTTTTCATTCATGAGCGCTAGCCTTTTTACGCTGTTTGCCATGTGGTTTGATATGGAAGCCAACAAGGACTTGAAGTGCGGGATGTTCTATGAAAAACAAAAACAGTGATCTTTCCATTTCTGGGGGTACAGATGAACTCTATATCAGCCCCAACATTGCGATTCGTTGGTTGGGAAATCGTCTGATCCGTGCTATCAGGTCTTTGATGTCAAAGATGGACACCGCCACTTTATCAGGCCTCAATGTCGGATGCGGTGAGGGACAGATGATGACCCGCTTGTTGCAAAGCGGCATGAGGCATAAAATGACGGCAATGGACATTGATCCAGTTCGAATCGCTTTTGCCCATCAAAACAATCCGGTATGTGATTATGTAAGAGCCGATATCTTCCATCTTCCATTTAAATCCCGAACGTTTGATTATGTGATTGCAACTGAAATTCTGGAACACCTTTCAAATCCATCAGCCGCCCTGAAAGAAATGGCCAGAGTTGCAAAACCCAACACGCCAGTCATCCTCTCGGTTCCCCATGAACCTTTTTTTCAATGGGGAAATGTCGTTCGAGGAAAACACTGGAAGCGATGGGGGCGGACACCTTCCCATATTCAGTTCTGGAGTCGCTCCGAATTTCGAAGGGTAATTCGAGATTTTGTTGAAATCCAAGAAGATCGCTGTATTTCATGTTTTCCATGGCAGCTTTATCTGGGGTAAACTGAAAATCACCCGGTTCGAATGAATTTCGAAAAAGCTTTTGCCACACATTTTCCATCAGCAATGTGATATGGGATCATCGGAATTTGCTTTTCAGCAAAACCATTACTCCGACGAAATACTTCTGCAAATCCTGCCGTGACTGGACATGCTTCATAAACTGGAATACCACTTCAGGACGAAGATAGAATTCCCTTAAAGCACGTTTTTGAAGGTTTCGCAACTCTTCCACAGTTCGGCCATCCGGGACAAAGGGAATTTCCTCACTGCCCTGCCAGCCAGACCAGGTATTGTACTTCTCCCAGTTATACGTTCTGATCTTCCCTTGCTGATCAAGATATTCGAACATCTTAGTTCCGGGATAGGGGACCGTAACCGTAAACTGCGCCCACAAGGGGTTCAGCTTTTTGGCAAAGTCAATTGTAGCCTGGCTTTCCGCAGGGGTTTCACCTGGAAGGCCCAGCATGAAAAAACCACGTATTGAGATGCCAACTCTTTTCGTAATCCGGAAAACCTGTTCTATCTGTTCCAGGGATACGGATTTGTTGATTGAATCCAGCAGTCGCTGACTTCCGGTTTCGACCCCATAGCTGATCTGCCAGCAGCCGGCTTTGTGTATCAATTCCAGGAGCTCTTGATCAACTGTATCCACACGGCTTTCGCAGGTCCATTGAATCCGGCGGCTGATGCCGCTTTCAATTAAACCGATACAAAGCGTTTTGATGAATTTCTTGTTGACCGTCAATGTATCGGCTTCGATGTTCAACTGGGAAATCTGGTAAGTGTCCATCAATGACTGAATTTCTGACACAATTCGGCTGATGCTGTGGGTGCGAAAGGTTCTGCCGAAAGTTCGTGAACAGAATGTGCAGGAAAACGGACACCCTCTGGCGACCAGGATCGTTGGACAATACCCATTTCCGGAAACCCGGGAAGCCGTCAGATGGTATTTTTCCATGGGCAACAAGTGCCTGGCCGGTGGCGGAATTCGGTCCAGATATTGAACCGGCTGTCTTTCATCGGTTTTTATAAGCGTATTATCGGCACGGAAACAAATTCCTTTAATACCGGATAATAAAGATATATCTTTCAGTTGTGCAATTTCAGATCATCATTTCCATTCCTTTGGTTAAGGCGACGGAAGTTGATTCTTCAGGCTGTTTTACAGATGCGATATCGTTTGACATGGAACACCTCATGATATGAAGGAAGGTTGCTGTCTGAATTTACTTTTCAGCAATAATCGTAATCCCACTCCAGTATTTTTGCAAATCCTTCGTGTATTGTGAACAGCTTCGATCGTCAGTTGCTAAAGCCTGCTTCATATGACTTTGCGGTAATTTTCTATTGCTATTACCACATATACTATTGAAAATTATATTGATGCTGAAGATGCTGCTGATGATTTTTTGTATATTTAACCGCAAAGTCATACAAAACAGGCTTTAACTCCTGGGCGGCATCAAATTTAGCGGATTGAAGGGATATGAATCACACGTTGAGAAAACGCGCAAAAACTGGCATATTCGATATAGGATGGTCAGGAAAGTGTTTCAAGTCCGTGACGCCGGACTACATTCAGCAGTTTGAGTGAAGGGCCACTCGGTCGTTTGTCACCGACTTCCCATTTTTGAATCGTCGAGACGCTCGTGTTCAGAAGTTTTGCAAACACCGGTTGGCTTACATGCAAAGTTTCACGTAGTCCTTTGATTGCAGTTGGTGGCATCGGCTCCACTGTGGATTGGCACAACGCCTCAATTTCGCATAGCTTGCGCTTATCGATCAAGTTGGACTGATGCAGGCCGCGTGATGTTTCCAGCATCTCGTCCAGAATCCGACTGGCTGACTTAGTCATTATTAATCTCCTTCAAATGGTCTTCTTGTAGCGCGGTGGCTAATTCTGCAGTGCTCCAGTTCAAAAAAGTCGGCCCCATTACCTGCAACACTTTCAATTCCTGGTCAGAGACATTCGCGCGTTTGTTTTTTTCAAAGCCGAAAAGAAAAATCCACCGATCTCCCAAATTGCTTGCCACCAGAACTCTTGCCGCGTCCAGTTGAAGCAACCCGTTTTTTGAACACCCCGGCGCCAAGATCAGCATCAATCAGTCCAGCCGTCATTTCGAGTACGGCATTACGCAGTGCATCATCCGTCAGATCGGTCTTGCGGAACCAACGATCAAATGCTTTGGTTATGAATATTCGAACCATATAGAATCATACCATAAAGTGCAATTCGTGATCAAGCTTCATTCTCTTCCAACGGTATGTGCACTGTTGCTGTCCGCATTTACTTTACAGCAATAATCATAATCCCAATCCGGTATTTTTGCAAATCCTTCATGTATTGTGAACGGCTTCGATCGTCAATTCCGGCCAAAGGGAAACAATCACAACATTTTCCTTTCTGAAATGTTCTTGACAGCACCCAGCTCAGGTGCTAACCAAAGG
>JBAXVB010000027.1:0-25646 GCA_037129415.1 Deltaproteobacteria bacterium | reverse complement strand
CAGCCTTTACCCTGCGGATGTGGTAAAGAGCAATTTCTGCAATCTCATCCGGTGTGGGCGTAAAGGCGATGCGTTCCTGGCTGTTTGAAGTGAGGGCGACCAGCCCGTAGTCCCCAGCTTCCTTCTTCTGAAGGGACAGACACCCCAAACACCGGGCATTACAAAATTGAGAAGTGGGCAGCGGAGCTTCATACCGGCCCAGAAAAAAGTTCTTCCCCGCCGGACACCCGTAGGTCATGGCGCAATGCTCCAGGTGAGCCCGAAGCCGGTTGGAGGGAATTTGTTTTCGTAGTGATTTGATGCCTTTCATCACATCTTCAGTCTTCATAAACCGCAGATCCTGCCGAGGCTCATCGTCCACCAGAGTGACCGCAGAGCGAAACTGTCCCCGATGCCAGCCAACAGCTCCATAAGAAAAAAGCGGCAGCATTTTGGCTGTGAGCGCCTCCCGGTAGGCGCAGTTGTGCGTCACCACATATCCCGGAGAATTGAAAGCAGCCACTGGAAACAAAGGACTGCCCAGTTGATATGGGTTTTCCTGCATGACTTCGAGTTTGCCAGTTGACAGATTGTGCAATATGGGCATACGATCCGGAAGAAACATCAGCTCGCTGCCATAAGGCAGTTGCTGCGTCTGGTCGGCGGCTAACGGTGCTATCAGCTCCCCGTCCATACCGACAGCCGCATACCCTTCGATCTCAAATATCTCTCCAGATGCGCTGGCAACCACCGCTGTCAACAGATTTCCGAAAGTCTGTTGCGATCTGTGCGCTTTTGAGCTACGAACAGATTTATGTTTGATTGTCTTCTGCTTTCTGGCATCCTTCATTTTCTTGTTGACACTTTCTGAGTGTATCCTTTCTTTTCAGGCCACCAGTTATTTTGGCGGCCTTGATCATCGTTCCATCCAGATCATTATGACTGATTTCCCCCTTTAGAAAAGGGGGATTAAGGGGGATTTGAAAACGGGGGTAAGCTACCAACAACCACTAAATCCCCCCTGGCCCCCCTTTTCAAAGGGGGGGAACCGTTATAGTAGGGGCGGGTTCGGAACCCGCCCTTACTGAAATGATGATCAAGGCCATTTGAGCTCATCAAAAAAAGTATCAACTACTTTTGAGGTAATATGAAGTATGCCTGCATTTGCATTTTCATAGTTAAATAACTGCAAAACCTGCATTCCGTAGAGAATGTTTTAAGGGGTTCCCAGAATCAGCCCTGACGGCATATCTTCGCCGAAAATGGTTCCGGCTTCCTGCCTTCTGTAGGGCATAACTTCCAAAAGGACCCGAAGCTGATCTTCCAAGAAGCCCTGTTGTGACAGCCGGTTGTGGATACGCTCGATTACCGCCATATCTACGTCCCGGGCGCGGTCGCCTGTTTTTCGCGCCAGTTGCAGGAGGGCCATCCCGGCCAGCGCTGGATTCGCCCAGTTTCTTGTAATCAAAGCTTCGATCCATTTGAGAATTTCCGCGGGCGGAATCACCCGGTCAACTGGACCATACAACAGCTCTCTGGCGCCTATTCGGGAAAAGGCCCAGTAGTGCTGAGGTTTGGCTTTTTTGGACTTAAGATCGGTTAGCAGTTGGCTACCCAGCCTGATTTTGTCTTTAACCGTCAGACGTTCCATGCTGGCTACTGACATAAAAATCTCCAGATATTCCTGGGGCAGGATTCGCTGTTTGCCTGCCTTTGCGGAAAATAGAATTGGGGTCAAATCCTGAAATAACTGACGCTGATGACCGGCGCTCAAGCCTCCCGATATCCGCCGCCACAATATCCACCAGTCCAACCGGACCTGGCTGTGCTGACTGAAAACCGGTCCCTGCCTGTAAATCTTCCAGAGCGCTTTGATGCGATGCTCATCAAAGCCATCACCAAACCCAGGTCTTAAACAGAAGCCCAAAAGGTTCAGCCACCGGCTTTCAAAATCCGGAGCCGTTTGCCGGGTCTGAATGAGGGAAAGAAGGACATCCGCCATGCTGCGAATGAGCGACAGCGGCCATTTTTCCCTGGGCCTGTCGATAATCCGTGAAATATCCTTTACCAGTGATTCCAGAAAGGGGCCACTGGCCGGCTGTGAAAAAGCCGTCCGAAGACATTCGTGAATAGCTTCTACCTGAGCAGCTTCAAAAGTCTCAGTATCACAGATATCAAAAGGAGCATCGGTTTCCCGGATTTGAAACTGAAGTTTCCAGCGATGATCGCTGGTCCGTGAATGACACCATAGAGCCAGAGTTCCGATTTCCGTATAATTAGCCTCGATTGCAACCGGAATATTACTGTGCTGGCCTGATTTACCATACTGAATGACGGTCTGAATCGGCGGCAGACGAGTAAGGGAATCATCTATGGCAACAAGATGGCCAGCGCGGTCGCCAGAGCGAAAACTTGAGCTGTACAGGTCAAAACTGACCGGCTGATTGGTCAGTACCAGAAAGTCGCGGTTCTCAATCTGAATTTGGCTGCCTTCATCCAGTCCCCGCTCGACCAGACATAAGGCCTGGCGACTGTTCTCACCATCCGTTGCGGCGGATTCGGTTGAAACGCCTATGTAATATGACCTGGCGCTGCCACTGCCGACCCTGACTCCCCGGCCCATCTTTACGAGTCCGTAATAAGCGGCGCCCATGGCTACCGCCAGATCAGGGTCAGGATTTTCCAATACACGCGGAAGCACAGTGTCATCCTGATGAAACCAGCGACGGATGGCCTGCCGAATGCGTTCCTGAATAACCGGCGGCTTAAGTGCGCCGCCATTGAAGAGAATACAGTCCGGGGCGTGAAATGCCTTTCCCGAAAATTGGGAGACTTCGTCCTTATGCTGGTCCAGAAACCACCCCAGATGACGGGTGATGGCAGGTTCCTGGTTATATGGCAGCCCGAACTCGGTGATACCTTTGCGAAAAGACTGAACAGACGGCTTTTCACCCGCATCCAGAAGTGGAAAAAACCCATCTATAATTGTCTGTTCAACACTTCCATAATCCATATCCGCAGAAATGGTTCCGCTGATAAGCTGGCTGCCCTCGCCCATGATCGTGATTTTTCGGGATTTGGCAGTTCCGTTCAGCAACACTTCCTTTGCCTGCCGACACTGGTGACAAAGGGTTTTCCAGCGATCTCCGGTTAATATCGCCTTTGATTTACCCAATCGCATTTCGATGCTTCGAGCAAGAGCCAGGTCCATATTGTCTCCGCCCAGTATCAGGTGATCGCCCACGGCAATACGTTCAAACCGGGGACTGCCGGCAATTTCCCTCAGGGAAATCAGGGTAAAATCCGTTGTACCGCCGCCAACATCACAGATCAGTATGAGTTCATCGGGAGACACAAACTGGTTCCAGCGATGTTCATGGCGAATCAGCCAATTGTAAAAAGCCGCCAGCGGCTCTTCCAGCAGAGTGACCGTTTTCAGACCGGCCATTGTTGCGGCCTCTACCGTCAACTCTCTGGCGACTTCATCAAATGACGCTGGGACTGTCAGGACGATGAGCTGATTTTCCAGATACTGATCTTCATCATCCCCGCGAAAACTATTCCAGGAAGCTTTAATATGTTCCAGGTAGGCGGCGGTCGCCTGAATGGGTGAAACCCTGTAAACATCGCCGCCAGCTCCCCACGGCAGGATGCGGGCCTTTCTGTCGGCATAAGGATGACAGAGCCAGCTTTTGGCCGAAGAGACCAGGCGTGAAGGAATTTTTGCGCCGTGATCCCTGGCAAAGGCGCCGACGAACTGAGGATGGTCAGTTGCGTCATGCGAAACGCCCCATGGCAGTTGAATCGCCTCGGAAGAAAGATCGTAGTCACCAGGAAGATACAGAAAGGATGGCAGCACCGGAAGCCGGGACAATTCCCCCGGTCCGGTCAGCTGCGGAATTTTGAATAGCCGGATATTGGTTTTGGTAACCTTTTCCCCAAGGTCCGAGTATGCCACGGCGCAATTGGTGGTTCCCAAATCAATCCCGATAACAAAACGTTTATCAATAGGCTCCAGAATATTCACCTCAACCCGCGGTCCGGGGTTCCATGCACGAAAGTGATACTTGGGTGTGCTTTTAATGCATCTGTTTATTGGGTTGAAAGAAGCTCTTCTTTCAGTACGGTTTCAAAAATCTCCAAAGCTACTTCCGTATCATCTGAAGAGATGATCAGCGGCGGGCAGAATCTTATCACGCTTTCGCCGCAACTGAGTAGAAGCAGCCCCTTTTTGAAGCATCCCTGAAGCAGTTTGTCCCGCAGCGACTTGTCCGGAATCTTGGTATTGCGGTCTTTAACCAGTTCCGCTGCTTGCATCAGCCCCAATCCGCGAATATCTCCCAGGCACTCATAATTCTGCTGAAGGCTGTTCAGACCTGCGCGGAGTTTGTCTCCCTGAACCGCTGCATTCTGAATCAGTCCGGATTGGATCACGCGGATCGAAGCCAGAGCGGCCGCACAGGAAACCGGATTACCGCCAAAAGTGGAACCGTGGGCACCCCGTGTCCAGTCCATCACATCGGCGCGGGTGACAAGCGCACTTAGGGGCATTCCCGAAGCAATGCCCTTGGCCAGCGTCATGATATCCGGAACAACGCCGAAATGTTCGATCGCGAAAAATTTGCCGGTTCTGCCCATGCCTGCCTGAATTTCATCCATCATGTAGAGGATGCCGTATTTTTCGGCGATGGCCTTCAGGCGGCTATGGTAACCCGTGGGCGGCACTATATAACCCCCTTCGCCCTGTATCGGTTCGATAACGATAACCGCCACTTCTTCCGGCGGAATAAATGTTCTGAAGATGTGATCTTCAATAAACCTAACGCATTCGAAGTCGCAGGTCGGATATGTCATGCGGAATGCGCAATGGTAGCAATTGGCATAGGGAACATGGGTAATTCCCGGAACAAACGAGCTGAAACCTTTGCGCTGAACAGCCTTTGAGGCGCTAAGCGACAATGCGCCCATGGTTCGTCCATGAAATGCTCCCAGAAAGGCGATGGCTTTGTCTCGCCCGCTGTGCCACCTGGCCAGCTTGAATCCGGCTTCGACCGCTTCCGCTCCAGAGTTGGCCAGAAGCACCCGCTTTTCAAAACTGCCAGGCGTGATGGCTGCCAGGCATTCTGCAAGCTCAATCATGGGCAGGTGGTAAAAATCCGAACCGCATATATGAATGAGATCGGCGATCTGAGCCTGAGCCGCGGCAACCACTTCCGGGTGGCAGTGGCCGGTGTTACAGACGGCGATCCCCGAAGTAAAATCCAGGTATTCATTTCCGTCAACATCCTCGATCCACTGTCCCCTGCCTTTTACCGCAACTAATGGATATTCTCTGGGAAGGGATGGAGATAACATCTTCGAATCTCTTGAAATCCAGCTTAATGCCTTGGGGCCTGGAACGGACGTGATTTGTTGAGGTCTTTTCATGGATCACCTTTCACTGAAAAAATATCGTTTTTATGACATATCTTGTTTAAATGCCATGCTTTTTACCGTGAGTCAATCAAATATGATGCAGTTATGGTTTGATATTTTCCGGAACCTGGATTAAATGTGTCGAAGTCATTACATCTACCCTCAAAGTAATAAGGCGTCATAATGGTTTTCAAGGGATATGCATTTATTGTTGCTGCAGCGGTGTTGTGGGGAATGATCGGCCCTTTTTCCAGGCTGGCCTTTCAGGAAGGCATTGCACCCATGGAGGTTGCTTTCTGGCGGGCGCTGCTGGCCTGGATTCTTTTTGGCGGTCATGCAATTATCCGGCGCGAAGTAAGGCTTTACCCAAAAGACATTCCGTATATTCTGGTATTTGGGGTATGCGGTGTTTCCCTTTTCTATTTTGCCTACCAGATGGCCGTGAAGCAGGGCGGGGCGGCCCTGGCGGCTGTTCTCCTTTACACTGCGCCGGCCTGGGTAATCATTCTGTCACGGATATTTCTGAAAGAATCCATAACCCCAACCAAAATATTGGCACTGGTTTTGACACTCGTCGGTATCTCGGCCATTTCAATGGGCAAGGATGCGGGCCAAGGCGGCAGCCCGATCAGCGTTTCAGCAATCGTTTTTGGATTGACATCTGGTTTTTGCTATTCCCTGTATTATATCTTCGGAAAATACTTTACCGGACGCTATAGTTCTTATAACCTCTTTCTGTATGTTTTGCCAATAGGCGCTCTGGGACTGCTTCCATGGGTCACGTTTACCCCAAAAACTCCTACAAGCTGGTTGGCGCTGATGTTGCTTGTAATTATCAGTACTTATGGTGCAAACTCCTGCTATTACCTTGGGCTGAAATATCTTGATGCCGGACGGGCCTCCATCACCGCAACAATTGAACCCGTTGTTGCAGCAGTTGTTGCGTATTTTTGGTGGGGTGAGGTTATTACCGTTCAAAGCTACATGGGCGGTGCCGTCATCCTGTGTGCTGTGATATTAATGATTCGCAGCGGTGAAAAACAATGATGGCTTCGGCTATGAATACTATTTTCTCTTCATAGTGACTCACTCTGTGCTTATCCAGTTCATTTAATAATATTTCAGCAGCGTCATGAGTATTAGACCTATGCGAAAATGCATATAGAGGCCATCCTCGGCAAGATTGACATTCAGGCAGGTAGCGCTGCCATAAATATGTTGTATTAATCTTAGACAAAATTTCACTTATTGTAAGACGTAGCGAACTCCTGTATAATCATCACATTGCAACATCTGAGTAGTTGCTGAACTAGATGACAAAGAGGCGCCTGTAATGATTACGGTGTGATTGCCCAAAAACTTCAAAATCTTGATGCCATATTGATTGAGCTGAGTTCGCTCGGCTGCCTGACAGTTCAGAAACTGGATCAGGACTGGTGTACCAAAAGGGTCGTGGAGCGAAGTCTGCAAATACTGGTCGAAATTGTAATCGACGTTTATCAGCGGATTCTTTCGCTCAGTGGCCAAACACCGGGACAACTGGCAGAGATGCTGTAGATCGGGTTATTCAAATGGGAATTCTTGGCAGATATGATGCCTATTTTAAAATGGTCCAATTTCGTTATTTTATTGTTTATCGTGACGAGTACATAGATAATGCCGTTCTGGTGGATATGGTAAATCGGCAGTTGATGGATTTTGAGCGATTTCGGAATGAAATGCTCGCTTATATCAATAAAAAAATGATAAAACAGGAGGGCTTGGGATTATGACGGTAAATCCGGATTTTATTGCTCCTTGCGGGCTTTATTGCGGGGTGTGTGCGATTTATATCGCACACCGTGATAATAATCTCAACTTCAAGGAGCGGTTAGCGAATCTTTACCAGGGAAAAATTGAAGGCAAAGGCATACTCCCAAATAGTGAAAATCTTTCAATGGGAGATATCAAATGCTGCGGCTGCCTGTCTGGTGAGCTTTTTATGCATTGCCGGCAGTGTGAGATCAGGAAATGTACCCAGAAAAAGGGCTACACAGGTTGTCATCAGTGCAATGAATTTCCTTGCCAATACATTGACAATTTTCCAATGGCCGTCGGCAAAAAGGTTATGTTGAGGGCTATTCCGTATTGGCGGGAGTTTGGTACTGAAAAATGGATTGAAGATGAAGAAGCCCGCTATGTTTGTCCTGAATGCGGCAATAAAGTTTTCCGTGGTGTTGTAAAATGTAATCAATGTAAAGTGAAGTTGTATCTGGACTATTTTCTTCGGAAAGAAAAAATAGTCCATCTATAGACGCATAACATAGCAGTTGAAGTTGTATCTCAAAATATTACCAAAGGAGGCACCATGAACGAGAATACCATTAAAATCAGACTCATGAAGACTGACGATTTTGACGCTGTGGTTGGGATTGACGAGAAAGTACTCAAGGTTTCCCGGCCGGAGTATTATGAAATGAAGTTTGAAAGGCTTTTTAAATCCAGGGAATATTTGCCCACGTCACTTGTTGCAGAGGCAAAAGATGGAACGGTGGTGGGGTTTGTAATGGGAGAACTCTATATGGGAGAATTTGGTATTTTCCAGGAACAAGCAACCCTGGATACCATCGGCGTTGATCCCTACTGCCAATTGAAGGGTATCGGCGCACAGTTAATTAGTGAATTTATGGCTCATTTGAGAAGTCTCGGCGTTAAAAAAGTAAACACCCTGGTTGACATGAAAGATTCCAAACTTACACATTTCTTTAGCGCAAACCAATTTAGCCCATCCAAAACCATTAACCTGGAACGAAGCCTTTGATGTCTTTGGGGTCAAACGCCCCTGAAAACAGGGAGGTAAAATGCCTGAAAAGCTGAAACCAAATTATATTGACCATATCAGCATCGCCGTCAAGGATATCAGGGAGGCTGAAGAAGATTTCAGGCTGACTTTCGGATGGGAAGCCGATGGACGTTATTCTGACGATGACGAGAAAATCAACGTAGTGTATTACATGATAGGTCAAACGGCTCTTGAAATTATGGAAGACACGGATGGAACAGGTGAGGTCGCCAGGTTTATTGATAAACACGGCGAAGGGATTATGGTGTTCTCGATCAACGTGGATAACACCATTGATTCGCTCGAACTGCTTAAAAGAAATGGAGCAAGGCTAATTGATCAGAAACCACGGTTTGCCAAGGAGTTGAAAAGGCACTTTGCTTTCTTGCATCCGAAACAATGTCATGGAGTGCTTGCGGAGGTGATCGACGGCAAATACTGATTCAGTAGAAAGCATTGCCATGTTTATCAATAAGATAGCCTCAAACCGCTTGCTGAAATAAATCAAGGAGGGAAACCATGCTACGGCTCATGCTCATATTCTTCGCATTTCTACTTGCAGGTTGTGCTTCCGTAACAACACCCGATACTGAATCTGGCAATCCGGAGATCATACTTACGAATATCAAATTCGGCTGCGTTCGGTCCATGTTTATGAACAGTTTCATAAATCAGGGCTATACGATTCGGAACGTGTCGAATACGCAAATCGTAGCCGGCAAGACAGCAACTAATGCTTCGCTCTGGCATCACACTTTTTACGGCGGTGCGCCTGAAGAGCGCGTCACAATTCTTTTTTCCCCGATGGACACTCCAGATTCACTGCAAGTTATCAGCACTGCAGCATATATCTCAGATCCTGCTACTGCTTCTGAAAAGGTATTTGCAGTTCAAGGAACACAGGAGGATCAGATTCAGTTGACGGCCATGAAAAATATAATTGAAAATCGTTGCAGCAAATAGCCGTACTTCGGCGAAACGGGGAGCAGTTACCTTCCACTGGAATCAAGAATTTATATGACGTGCATCATGGGCTTGATCATCGTTTCGGCCACTTCGATGGATAACGATTCCCCCCTTTGAAAAAGGGGGGGCAGGGGGGATTTCGAGGTTGTGGCTACTGAAGCCCCGTTTTCAAATCCCCCTTAATCCCCCTTTTCTAAAGGGGGAAATATGTGATTTGGCCGAAACGATGAGCAAGGCGCGCATTATCTGGCGGAACGGCGTCAACGGGTAAGGACTGAGACACTACTTAAAAACAGGAAATTGTCAAGAATGAATCATCAAGAAGGGTTTTTTGAAGGTATTCGCAATACCCGCATTTATCACCAATGCTGGCTACCTGAAACTGAGCCTAAAGCAGTGATTATGCTCATCCACGGGCTGGGCGAACACAGCGGAAGATATTTGAACATTGTAAATCACTTTGTGCCAATGGGTTTTGCGGTTTATGGAATGGACCACCCAGGGCATGGCAGATCCGATGGTATCCGCAAATATGTGGACCGCTTTGAGGATTTCATCGAAACTGTCAAGGCGTTCTTTGAAAGGATACAAGGCTGGCAGACCGGTAAACCGATTTTTCTACTGGGACACAGCATGGGAGGACTGATCGGCGCAGTTTACCTGCTGGACTATCAGGCTGGGCTAAAAGGAGCGATCCTTTCGGGACCGAGTGTCAAGAAACCTGACAGCATTTCAGGGATTACCGTTTTTATTGCGAAAATGCTGGGAGTTCTGATGCCAAGGTTTGGACTGGTTGAGACAGCGCCCGATGAAGTGTGCCGAGATCCGGCTGTGGTTCAAGCCTACATCAGTGATCCCTTGGTGTATAAGGGGAAAACCACGGCAAGGTTGGCTGCTGAAGTGCTGAAAGCATTGAAGCGGATAAGCCGCGAAGCGGGAAAAATCACGCTGCCAATTCTGATTCTACAGGGTGGCGCTGACTTGATAGTCAATCCCGCCGGAGCACAAATGCTTTATGATTCGATCAGCTCAGCCGATAAAGAGATCAGTACCTACGGCGGCCTCTATCATGAAATACATAATGAACCCGAACACTTCAAGGTGTTGCTGGATATCGAATCGTGGATATTGGAGCAGATGAAAACGTGAACCAAGAAAATGATTTCCCCCTTTCTTAAAAGGGGGAAAAGGTACTGGAAGCCTATCAGGCGTATATCTTATTTCTCTGATGCAACAAACAGCGCCCTGGTTAAAACAAAAGCTGCTTGCAGCGCCTCTGTAGGGCATAGCGGAAAACATTCTTTGCAGTTCCAGCACTCCGTAGAGGCTATTTCCGGAACGAAACTTATCTCTTTCCTTATTCCTCTGTCAACAAAACCAATTGCGTTCTTCTTTTTGACCTCGGCGCAGTATCTAACACATAGACCACAATGAATGCAAAATGAGGCCTCTTTCTCAAAACGGTTTTTGTCTGCTCCATACTCTTTAGCCAACTCCTGCAATTCGAAAGCATCCGGAGCATGAGCCAGCAATAGTTCCAGGATCATTTTGCGAATTCTATCAACCTTTTCAGATCTGGTCCTTACAACCAGATTTTTTGCTACCGGATAAATACAGGCGGCAACCAGGTTTGTCCATCCGCGAACTTCTACTTCCACTGTGCAAAGTCGGCAACCCCCGAATGGTTCCAATTTTTCGTGGTGACAGAGCGTTGGGATGGATATCCCCGCGATTTGGGCCGCCTCCAGGATGGTCATCCCTTCCCTTGCTCCAACTTCTTGTCCGTCAATCTGTAAAAGGATTTCACTCATTTTTCTTTGCTCTTTCTGATTATGATTCTATCTTCTTCAGGGATAGGAGACGGAACAGGCTCACCGGAAATCTTTTTCACCGCACCAAAACGAGGGGGGCAAGCTTCAAAGCAAGTTCCGCACTTTGTGCATTTCTCTTGATCAACTACATGTATCTTGTTCTTGCCGCCTAAAATCGCCTCGGCAGGGCACTTTTTAAGGCAAATCATACAGGCCTGGCACTCAGCCGGGTCAATATGGTACGAAATCAGCTCCTTGCAGGACAAAGCCGGGCACTGCTTTTTCATGATGTGCGCCTCATACTCATTCCTGAAGTAGCGCAAAGTGCTTAGAAACGGGTTAGGGGCGCTCTTGCCCAGGGCGCAAAGGGCGGCTTCCTTGGCTGTCTCGGATAGCTCCTCCAACAACTTGATGTCGCCCTCTTTCCCCTTTCCGTCGGTGATATTCGTAAGAATTTTAAGCATCTGCCGCAGACCCTCACGGCATGGGACACATTTGCCGCACGATTCATCCGTGAGGAAGTTAATAAAGTACCTTGCGACATCAACCATACAGGTATCTTCATCCATTACAATCATCCCACCTGAGCCCATCATTGAACCGGCATCGGTGAGTTCATCAAAACCAACTTCCAAATTTAGCAGATCCTCAGGGATGCATCCTCCAGACGGTCCCCCGGTCTGCACTGCCTTGAACTTCTTGCCTCCAGGGATTCCGCCGCCTATCTTGTAGATGATATCTTTCAGGGACGTGCCCATGGGTACTTCCACAAGGCCGGTATTGGTTATCTTGCCTACCAGGGAGAAAATTTTCGTACCCTTGCTCCCCGCCGTGCCAAGTTGAGTAAACCAGTCAGCGCCTTTGTTGATAATAAGTGGCACATTCGCCCATGTCTCAACATTGTTAAGTACGCTGGGTCTATCCCAAAGGCCCTTGATGTTGGAGCGGATATACTTGGGCCTGGGCTCTCCGGCCCTGCCTTCCAGCGCCGTCATCAGAGCAGTTGATTCACCACATACGAAAGCACCAGCGCCTTGATGTACTTTTACGATGAAATCAAAGCCTGAGCCAAGGATATTTTTCCCAAGGAAACCATAATCCTCAGCCTGCTTGATGGCAATGTTTATATTCTCTACCGCCAGTGGATATTCCTGCCGGACGTAAATATAGCCCTCATGAGAGCCGATGGCATACGCTCCGATGGTCAACCCCTCAAGTATAGCGTGGGGATTTCCTTCAAGGAGAGCTCTATCCATGTAAGCGCCTGGGTCCCCCTCGTCTGCATTGACAATCACATATTTTATTTTTTCCGGGGCATCGCGGGAGCCTTCCCACTTTCTCCCGGCAGGAAATCCACCGCCTCCCCTTCCTCTCAGGTTGGATTTTTTGACCTCTTCCAGTACCTGCTCGGCGCTCATTCCGGAAAGAGACTTGGCCAACGCGGCATAACCGCCAATTGCCAGATAGTCATCAATGCTCTTGGGATCGATACTGCCGTTGGAACCGAAAACAAGCCGCTCCTGGTGCTTGTAGAAAGGAATTTCAGATTCATGAATGATCTTTTCATGTGTCTCAGGATCGGTATAGAGCAGCCGCTCTATGATCTTCTTCTCTTTTATCGTCTGTGAGATAATTTCCGGAACATCTTTAGGCTCAATTTGGAAATAGCATATTTCCTCGGGGTGGATAACGATAATCGGACCCCTCTCACAAAAACCATGGCAACCCGTCCGCCGGATGTCCACCTCGGCGCTTAAGCCTTGTTTTTTAATCTCCTCTTCAAGACTTGCAGCAACGTCTCCACTGCCGGAAGCGTGACAGGCAGATCCGGAACAGAGTGTAATACATGGCTTATTCGGGTCTCTTTTCGACAAGATGCCCTTCCTGAATTCTTCCAATTCAGCGGGTGAATTTATTCGCGACATAATTTTATCCTACTCATAGTTTTTTAACACGTCTGCAGTCTTGACTGGCGCCATCTTGCCGTGAGTCTTCCCATCTATTTCCATCACCGGTCCCAAAGCACAGCAGCCGAGGCAGTTAACAGTTTCCAGACTGAACTTCAAATCCAGATCCGTTTCGCCAGGTCTGATTCCGGTCAGGTCTTGCACCGTGTCGAGGACACGCGTCGCACCGCGAACATGACAGGCGGTACCCACACAAATGTGGATTTCATGACGTCCTTTGGGAACTAAACTAAAGGCTTTATAAAAGGTGGCGATATGCCGTATCCGGGTTAAAGGAACCTGTAATTTTTCGCTGACCCTCTCTAATGCGTACTTGGGAAGCCAATGATTTTCGCTTTGAATCTCCAGTAATACCTGAATGAGGGAACTGGATTCGCCATGATGTTTATCAATAATCTGATCAATTCTACCGTTATCCATAGTCGCTTTCCTAATATTCTTCCTTCTCCTGATCCACAGACTGCTCTTTTACATCAGGCAAGAGCATAGCACTTCTGGCTTTCATCGTACCTGACAAATCCATGCCTTGATGAACTATTCATGTGTTTTGATACTTCAGACGGGTTCAGCCCTAACATTTCAGAGATTTTGCCAGTCGAAAGGGGACTTTCCCGCAAGAGCAGCAAAATCTGGCTGATTGACAATTTATCACCAATCAATTCATCAAATAACCTTTTTGCCTCATCACCGTTGAAAAATTGATGATACGCTTCTTTCGATTTAACGGGCACTCTCAGCCTCTCCCTTTCCACCAGCTTAATGTAGGGGATTAATTTGTTAACGGCTTCAAGTTTGGACTTCAAGCTCTTTTCGTCCAAGCCTTCGCTTTTACCGAGCGGCCCCAACGCCTTCACCTGCTTGACAAAATCATTAGTGACTTCGGCCAGAAGGTTTCCATCGGCGCCAGACATGAATTCGATCCTTAACCTTTCCGGGTTCAGCCCAATGCGTTCCATTATTTTTTTAAATAGATACGTATTGCCTAAGGCATCGTAATTTCCATGCGTCACATAATTACATTCATTTAACTTGCACGCACCAATCAACACACCGTCCAGTCCATTCAAGAAGGCTCTGAGTATAAATTTCAGGTCAACTCTACCTGAACACATGACGCGAATAAGCCTGATTTCATCTGTATATTGTAGTCTGGAGACTCCAGCCAGGTCAGCAGCGCCATAAGCTCACCAATGGCATACAAAACCCAGTATTCTTGGTTTGAATTCAAAACCTGTACTCATTCGTTCTCACCTCTTGTGTAAGTAATCGCTCATTTTACAAAATAAAAATTAATTAAAGCTTGGCATGGCCGCATCAATTTGACCCATGAGCGCATCATCGGTAAAGTGCTTCAGTACAATGGCATTTGTTGGACATTTTGCATTGCAGACGCCATCTCCCTTGCAGAGAATCGGATTCACCCAAGCCTTTCTGCCGTTTGGCGTATCCCGAAACTCTATCGCACCATAAGTGCAAGCTGTAATACATGCTCCGCACGACACACAATCATCGTCTGTCACCTCGCAAACAGAACCCGAGGCAATTACAGTATCTTTTGAAAGGAGCGTCAATACACGCCCGGCAGCGCCATAAGCCTGGCTGATCGTTTCCGTTATATGCTTGGGATAGTGCGCCATTCCACAAAGATAAACACCATCCGCGGCAAACTCGACAGGTTTTAATTTGACATGGGCTTCTTTGAAAAAGTCATCCGGACTCAATGTCACCTTAAATAATCCGGCTACTTCCATGGTTGATGCGGATGGAATAACGGCGGCAGCCAACGAAAGGATATCGGCATCTATAGCAAGCTTAACACCCAATATTGGATCGGTAGCGGTGACTCTTAAAACAGGCTTGCCTTCCGCTACGGCAGCTTCCACCAGGGGTTTATCATCTGACTCATAACGGATGAACTTTACATTTTTCTCCGACGCTTCCCGGTAAAAATCCTCTCTTAGCCCGTAAGTTCTCATATCACGAAAGAGGACATGGATATCCATAGCGGGATTTTTCTCTTTAAGCTTCAAAGCGTTTTTTACAGCATGACTGCAACAGACCCGGCTGCAATAATTTCTGTCATTATTTCTGCAGCCTACACATTGGATCATCACCAGACATTCGGCGTTTATGACATTTTCTTCCCCCTTGGCGATTCTCTCCTCAAGCTCCAGGTGAGTCATTACCCTGTCATCTTCCCCGTAAAGGTATTCGGCAGGTTTATGGACATCGGCGCCTATTGCAATTACAGATGCGCCATGTTTTATCTCCTTGACCCTTCCCTCAGTGACCACAGTGGTGACAAAATTCCCCACATAACCGGAAACATCCGTGATGGCGGCTTCGTGAAATACATGTATCAGGGGATTTTTATAAACCGCGCGGATCATATCCTTCAAATAGGCCTGAACATCCATACCTTCGAGAGTAGAGTGAATTCTTCGCGCCGTTCCCCCCAGATATTTATCCTTTTCCACCAGGTAAACCTCATGTCCCTGGTTAGCTATGGAGAGCGCACAGGTCAAGCCTGCTATACCGCCACCGACCACCAATGCAGCTTTGTTTACCGGCAGATCAAATTCCTGTAATGGCGCAAGATAGCAAGCTCGCGCCACCGACATCCTGATTATATCCTTCGCCTTCGCCGTGGCCTCATCCTTTTGCTTGGAGTGGACCCATGAGCAATGTTCCCTGATATTGGCCATTTCACAATAATATTGATTTAGTCCAGCCTCACGGAGGGTGTCACGGAATAGCGGTTCAAGTGTCCTGGGAGAGCAGGCTGCAATCACCACTCGATTGAGCCCTTTTTCCTTGGCAAGGTCTGTTATTTCCTTGGCGGAATTAGTCGCACAAGAAAACAACTGCTGCTGAGCATAAACAACATTGGGCAGGGTCAATGCGTAGTCAACCGCTGAAGGTACATTTACCACGCTTGAAATATTCGCTCCGCAATGACACACAAAAACGCCTACTCTGGGATTCTCTTCGGAGACATCTCTTTCCGGCGGATATATCCTTTCCTTGGCCAGATTTCCTCGCCTGTAGTCAAGAAGCTCACCACATTGGACACCGGCCCCGCTTGCGGTAAAAACCGACTCCGGGATATCTGTGGGGCCCTGGAAGGCTCCGCTTACAAAAACTCCGTGCCGGGTGGTCTCCATGGGATTGGAATGCTTTGTTTTACAGAATCCGTGTGAATCAAGCTCAATTCCGAACTTGTCCGCCAGCTTCTTATTATCAGCAGGAGGATTCAATCCGACAGACAACACCACCATATCGAATTCTTTTTCTTTTACGCCGTCATCGGCCGTGGCGTATCTTACGACTACATTCCTGCTTTCCGGTATCTCTCTTGCAATTGATGCGTAGCTTCTAATGAATTCAACACCGGGAAGTTGTTCTGCTCTTTGGAAGTATCGCTCAAAATCCTTGCCATGAGACCGAATATCGTTATGGAATATCGTACACTCCGCCCCTGCTTCGTGATCTTTTGTCAAAATCACCTGTTTCTGCGTATATGTACAGCACACACCAGAACAATAGCTGTTATCGCCTGGGGTAACCCGCCTGGAGCCGACGCATTGAATCCATGCTATTCTTTTTGGGTGCTTCTTGTCGGAACCACGCAGCACCACGCCACTGTATGGCCCGGTGGAAGATAGCAGTCGCTCATAATCCATACTGGTTACTACATTTTGCATCGTCCCATAGCCATACTCATCTTTCACCTTAGGATCATACGGCTCAATACCGGAAGATAGAATTACTGCAGCAACATTTATTTCTATCTTCTTTTTCGTTTGCTTTAAATCAATAGCGCCAGCCTGACATACGCTTTCACAAATAAGACATTTCTTCTCTTTAAGATAAAGACAGCTCTCGTCAATATAAGCGACCAAGGGAATCGCCTGGGAAAAATATACATGAACAGCTTTATTCTTCGATATTTCCTGATTAAATTGATCCGGATATTCCACCGGGCAGTATTTCAGACAGGTCGTACAACCTGTACACTTGTCCTCAATAATGTATCTGGGCTTCTTGGTCAGGGTTACCTTGAAATCTCCCGCCTCGCCTTCTACACCATCAACTTCAGTAAATGTCAAAACCTCTATGTTTGGATGCCGGCCGACCTCGACCAGTTTAGGTGAAAGTATTCACATGGAGCAATCATTGGTCGGGAAGGTCTTGTCGAGCTGAGCCATGTGCCCGCCGATGCTCGGCCCTTTTTCAACCAGGTAAACCTTGAAACCCGCAGTGGCAAGATCAAGAGAGGCTTGAATACCGCTGACCCCTCCACCCACAACCATTACGTCTCCAAAATTACTGTCTCCAGGAATTCCAGAAAATTGCTGAATTATTTCTTTTGGCAATACTTCGTTTTCCACTTTCTATCACCTCATCCGTATGTGTAATAAGTCCCAAGTGTCAAGTTTCTATAGCAGACTTGAACACTTAAAACTTAACGCTCAAAACTGTTTTAAATCACTTCCTGGATAATTTCCGTGATATCTTTAATCTCCAGGACGTCACCATATTCCAGGTTTAATCTGCTTTCCTCAAAATTGGTGATGCAGTATGGACAGGAAGTAACCAGCACTTGCGCCCCAACCTCATGAGCTTGTTCCAGTCTGATATCGGAGAATCTTTCGCCCTTTGGCGTGTCCATCCATATCCTGCCGCCTCCCCCGCCACAACAGAGACTATCCTTGCGTGAATCAACCATCTCAACAAGTTCCAAGCCGGGTATCTTCTTTAAGACATCGCGCGGCTCTTCATATATGTCGTTATGCCGACCCAGGTAACAGGGATCATGGTACGTAACTTTCTTGGCATACTCCTTGGTGATTTCAAGCCTTCCCGCATTAATAAGCTCTAATAAATATTGGGAGATATAAACCACCTCAAAGTTCACCATGAATTCGGGATACTCGTTTTTAAAGGTATGGTAGCAATGGGGAGAGGAAACAATGATTTTCTTTACGCCATTGTCGATAAATGTTTTGATGTTTTCCTTGGCCAGGCTTTTGAATACTTCCTCGCTGCCCGTCTTTCGGATGCTTTCTCCACAGCAGCTTTCACTGGAGCCAAGTATTCCAAAATCCACCCCTGCTTTTTTAAGGATATTGGCAGTGGCGATTGCGACCTTTTTCATTCTTGGGTCATAGCTAAGGTAACAGCCGACAAAGTATAGTGCTTCCATACCCTCGGTGAACGTTTTGACAGACAGGTCATTCGCCCAATCAGCCCGCTTTTTTCGGTCAAACTGCAGGGGATTGCCTTCGGAAATCAAGCTGGCTCTTGCAGTACGGGCGGGACGGACAGAAGGAGGGAAAACCTCATAATTTGAGGCGACCCTTCGCAAGGAAACCCCGACTTCTATTTGCTTTACACCTCTGGGGCAACGCTGAGGGCATCTTCCGCAGGTCGTGCAACGCCAGATATCTTCACTTTCTATCTCCGTCAAACCGAACGTAGCTTGCCGGATTATCTTGCGAATGCTGAATTGTCTGACCCTGTTCCAAGGACAAACCGTATCGCACAATCCGCACTGAAAGCAATACCTGAAGGCTTCTCCACCGGCCTCTTTTATCTCTTCTATTACCTCTTTGAAGGGGGCGACTGTTTCCACTGCCTTTATTAATCCTCTTCTTTTGACTTAATGATTCAGGCCTTCTTGGACATTCTGGCAACGGTGTCCATTACCTTCTGTAATCCATATCTGTCCACCATTGATGCCATTCCGATCTCAATGTCCTCCATCTTCACATCTTCCTCTACTTCCTCTTCCCTTTCCTCGTAAGTAAGGACATCATTGAGGCACCACTCAACACATTTAGGCATTTCCGCGCCTTCACACATATCGCACTTGAGAGGGAGACCGGAATCAGGTTCTTTGAACAGGCCCCTGGACGGGCAGATAGCCCTGCAGAAATCACACTCGTCGTATTCCTTTCCGTCTATCACATATTTGTCTCTGCCCATGCATTCGGCCGGAGCATACTCACCCGAGAATACTGGAAGCCATTTGTTTTCCAGCCGATTTGTAATTATCTGAATACGAGATCTGGCCGGATTGTTGCTGCTGTATTTCGGCGTAGCGTGATAGGCGGAGCAAATTATCTCACATCCACGACAGCCATTGCACTTATCGGCATCAATCCTGATTGTTTTGATTTTTTTCTTAATCTTGGGCATTTTTTAATATCCCCCTCTTCTCCAAGTCGTCGGCAACATAACCCAGATCCAGTTCCTCCAGTTTTTCTCTCGTAGGAACACCGTCCATATTCCATCCCTTGAATTTGTAATACGTGGACAATATCTGTTCTTCGAGTTCGGGAAATCTCTTTTTCCAATGATCCGCAGGCGGCTTCTCGTCAGCCCGCGTCATGCCTCTATTGTTATTAAATGCTCTGTGTAAGTTCCGGTTCCTGTTTACTATTTTCTTTAAACCGGCTTCATCCAGGTCCAATCCGGAAGCAGCCGAGATTATTTTCGGGTAATTGTGTATATGATAAGGAGGCTTCAGGCAAAACGATGACATACCGCAGCAAATACAGACGGCGTCGTCAATGTTGTGCAGCATTTCCATCCAATCCACGATTTCAGCAGCCATCTCAGGAGTCGGGTAATGTGGATTCGAGTTTTCCCCGCGCAGCTCCCAGTCCAGTAAGTACTTCTTAAAATGATCATCCGGAAGCTGGGGCCAATCCTTTACGAATTCCTCTCTTTGCGCCATCGTGGGGAAAGGCGTCTGGGGCCATTGTCCCTCGATTTGGGTAATGCTTATTTTCTCGTTGGTGGAATACATGAGATAATAGAGGGGATCCATCATTCCCAGCTTCAGAGGAAGTTGCTCATGTTTCTTGATTGTATTGTGATCAAATACTTCCGCGCCATTGCCGATCCTTCGGGCCGCATAATAAACGCCATCAGCCAGGATATCTCCGATTCCTTCCCGCCGAACCACTCTGTCAAGCAGCCAGAAGAATCTTCCCTCTTTATCGAGCGGGCATGCTTCATAGGTGGATGTCCCGGCAAAGTCTTTGTCGGTCAAAATACCGGCCTCATAGAGTTCAACAGCGAAGGCCAAAATTTGCGGAGTTGAAAATGAGTCCACTCCGTACTCCGTAGCTTTTTGAAGGATTCTGAAATTGAAACCCAGATCATCTACATAGGCAGCCATTGAATATGTCAGTTTCCCGAAGCATTTCATCATGTAGGGTGGACCGCCCTGGTGGGAAACCAAGGCCCCGCAATGTTGCGGACAGTTCATGCAGCTAATTAGCCTATGTATCGCACCCTTTTGCGTCGTCGTCCAATTCTCTTCGTTTTCCTTGGTCCAGAAATCTCTTCTCCGTGTGCGCGCATTTCCCCATGCAAAATTTTCCGTGTGCCACTTCTCATCGGTGTGTACCATCTCCTGGGGTGAGCCAATCCCGGATAGAATGGTCATTACATCCTTGATGGGATTTGCGTTTCGGAAATTTATGTATTCCGTTACACCCTTCATGTGTTCCATAAACTCTTCGCCGTGGGCAAGATTGACATCCTTGGTCCCTCGTACTGCTATGGCCTTTATTTTCTTGTCTCCCATAACAGCGCCTCCGCCAAGCCTGCTGGCGCTCGACCTGGCTTGCTCAATGGAAGCCGTAAATACCCGATTCTCACCGGCAAGGCCGATAGCAGCCACTTGAGCTTTCGGCTCATTCAGCTCCTTTCGAATAAGGTCCTGTGTTTCAAGAGCGCCTTTGCCCTGCAAATGAGAGGCGTCACGTATTTCCACTTTATCATTGTATATCCACAAATAGACCCATTCGGGGGACTTGTTGCGAAAGATCACTTTGTCATAACCGGCATACTTCAATTCCGCCGACCAAAACCCCCCCATCATTGGATACGCCAATAAGTCCGACTGAGGAGAAACAAAGGTAACAACAGTACGATTGGCGCTGAAAGCAGGCGTACCATTTAAAAGACCGGTGCTGAATATCAGCAGATTCTCAGGATCAAATGGCTTGACTTCAGGGGGAACCCTATCCCAGTGTATCTTGATGCTGGTGCCAAGCCCCCCAAGATGGGTTTCCATCATCTTCGGGTCGGTTTCTACCCGTTCAATATTTCCTGTCGCTAAATCAATTTCTAAATTGTATCCTGTCTCTGCGTATCTCATTTTTAACTCCTTCTTATTGCCTGAACCCCCTGCTACACTTTTTGATTTATCATGGGGGATTGCTGGCATTCAACTTAAAACGGTCTTCACCCGTACGATGAGGGTTTAAATTTCTCAAGACGTGGTTATAAAATAGCTATATCGTAACTACATGTCAAGTGAAAAAACATCTATGACAAAATATCCGTAAATCAAGGATTTTTTTTATATTCACGCATCATCAAGATTAAAAAAGACAATACAGGGCGCGAATGGAAACATAAAAAATATCATTGAGACTGTGTAATTACAAAAATTAAAGAAATTCTGTTGACTTCTGCCTCATTAAATATATCCTGAACGGTCATTCGCCGCAAGTCAACAGAAAATTGAAAAACATATTAAAAACGAGGTTATCATGAAAGGCATGTCTCTCGGCCTGAAAGAAGCTCTGCGATTAACAATGGAGTTTATAAAACCGCTCCCTGCCGAAAACGTTGTTCTGGTTGACAGTGTCGACCGAATAGCCGCCATGGATCTCCATGCACTGGTGGATTCCCCATCCGTTGACGCCTCACGCAAGGACGGATACGCTGTGTTATCCCATGAGTTAGCCGATGCAACTGCCAAAAGTCCTGTCAGATTAAGGCTTTTGGGTTCTGTCGCCGCGGGAGACGAAAAGAATATCCAGATCGAGCCTGGAACAGCCATAAGGGTTTTGACAGGAGCCCGTATCCCGACCGGCGCTAATGCCGTGGTAGCCGAAGAATTCGTGGAACAAAGAGGCGATCATCTGCTGATAGAGACATCTATTAAGCCCGGCAGGAATATCCTGCCGCGTGGCGGCGATGCGACAGCCAGTCAATGTGTCCTCCGGTCAGGCCAAAAAATATCGCCTGTTGTGGCGGGTCTTCTTGCCGCAGCAGGGCACAGTATGGTCCCTGTCTTTAGAAATCCCGTTGTAGGAATTATCGGAACTGGCGACGAAATCGTCGAACCGGGTTACCCCCTGGCGGAGGGACAAATATACGCAAGCAATATCATTACCTTGGCAGGGTGGTGCAATAAATATAAAATGAAGTCTCGCATGGCGATTGTAAAGGATGATCAAGAAGCTATCTTCAGCGCCTTAAAGACACTGTCCGAAGAAACGGATGCCGTGATAACAAGCGGAGGGGCATGGACGGGAGACTTTGACATGGTGGCGCAGGTACTTGAAAGGCTTGGATGGAAAGAGGTGTTTCATCGGATTCGCATTGGACCTGGCAAGGCAGTCGGTTTCGGAATACTGGAGAAAAAACCAGTTTTCATTCTGCCTGGGGGGCCCCCTTCCAACCTGATGGGCTTCCTGCAAATCGCTTTGCCAGGACTCCTTGCTCTTTCCGGTCATACAAACACGGGCCTGCCCGCGATTAACGCCAGGCTCGCATCTGAAATCAGCGATGGCAAATCGGATTGGACCGATTTTTTCTTCGGCACTCTTGAACTTGGTGACGGATTGCCGACCTTCCATCCGATGAAAAAGCGCAGCCGCTTGAGTTCGATAGCCAAGGCCACTGCAGTTGCATCAATACCTGAAGGACAAGATTGTCTTTTGGAGGGATCAGTAATTAATGTTCAATTACTGAAGTAATCGGAGCATACATCTCCTGCCTCATGATCGACCACCTCGAAGCATCTGGAACGGTGCGGGCGTTAGCGGCGGGAGGAGGCTACTTGTCTTCAAGAACTTGCTCCGCCTCCGCCATCTTTCCGGTCGCAAGGTCTTCCGCTATTAGCACCATCTCGCACTTGGGGCACACAGGGAGATCAAGGGCGAAGATAACCCTGGAATACTGGAGCCTGACCTTTTGTACCTCAAGGGGCGCCTTGCACCGATTACAAATCCATCCACTGTCGCTGCCGGACTCCGCCCATTCCGTCATAACCCACTCCCTCTCTTCATCTCCATCCTGTGGGAATAGGCGCTATGAACCTGACAATCTTCGCCGACCATACTGTATTCCACCCAGTAGGTGACCCTTCCTGGCCGCAAAAATGCGAGAGACCGGCCAGTAGCAGGGTTGATGAACTTCTCCCCGGTGGTTTCGGCATGATGGATTGTATTTTGCAGATCCTCCATCAGGATTCGCCGATCCTCCATAAGAAGCGCGACTTTTTCAGAAATATGCAAACGGGTCTGTATATGTGCATCCATCTGTTCCCTGGTTCTGACTCAGATATCTCTGAGCAGTCTTTTCTTGAGATGATATTTATTTCCGTGACAATTGTAGCCATTTACCGCTTTGCGGAAATATTGTCAATAAACCGGACTGGCTAAATCTCATCATGCTGAATTAACTGAATCGCAACTTCTTCTCCGGCCTTAACGCCTGTTACGTTTTCAGGCACTATTATCAGACAGTTCGCAGCACTCATTGAACGAAGTATGGATGGCTTTTGATTTCCTGTTGTTGAAACATGAAATTTATTATTTTTAATAGTGAAATGTCCCCTCAATAGATGATGAACTTTGGCTGAACGGATATCCTCTTCAAGAAATGCATTTACGATTGGTTTTCTTGTCCTTTTTGCACCCATCAACCCAAGTAATGCAGGTCTTACAAATTGAATGAATGATGTAAGCGTAGGAACTGGATTTCCCGGCAAACCAAAAAACAGTTTATTACCTTTTTTTCCAAACGTGAATGGACTGCCAGGTTTGACATTAACCCGTTCAAATTGTATGTCAATGCCCAAGTCAGAATAAATTTCTTTAACAAAATCGTACTTTCCCGTTGATACACCGCCTGTGGATATGACGACATCGGATTTTAAAGCTTTCAAAAAAATTTCCTTCGTATCTTTCATTGTGTCTTTGGCAGTGCCAAAATAATCAGGAATGCCGTTATACTTTCTTACTTCCGAGCATAAGGTATAAGCATTGATGTTTCTAATCTGACCAATTTTAATCTCTTCGCCGATGTCGGCTATTTCATCGCCTGTAGAAATAATTGAAACAGTCGGCTGTTTATATACTTTTACTGTGTTGTAATTCAGCGACACAAGGATACCTACATCCGCAGATCTCAATCGATCACCCTTTTGCAGAACCCCGTCTCCTTTTTTGATATTCTCTCCCGCAGATCTGTAATTATTGTATTTAACCGTTTCGCTTAATATTTTTATATAATCGGCTTCTTCTTCCGTATCTTCAAACCGAACTACAGAATCAGCCCCTTCAGGTATGGGAGCACCAGTCATTATCCTTATTGCTGTTCCTTTTGAGACTTGTTTACCGGTAATGGACCCACCTGCCTGTATTTCTCCTGTAATTCGAAGTTTTACAGGATTATTTTCTGATGCCCCATGCGTGTCTTCTGCGATTATTGCGTAACCGTCCATTGCGGAATCATCCACATGAGGTATCATTATATCCGATACAATATCCTCATACAAAACACGATTGGATGCTTCCATAATAGAAATGTTTTCACAGTTCAGAGGGGTAACAGACTTCAAAATAATTTCTTGTGCTTCTTCAAAGGATACTGTCAAATTATGCGCAACAATATTTTTTTTAAAACTCAATGATCTTTCAAATAATTTTTTTAACATTTGAATAACATCTTTCGATTTTATACTGGCATTGTTTTTTTCGGATCGCTGATTCCGGCATCTTTCATTGAAGACTGAAATATAAAATTCAACACGCTGAATAATTTTGCCAGATGATGAATTGTATAGCCTTCCTTATTTTTTACAAATATATTTTTTGTCAATTTGCCGAATTCCCAGAGTTTCCCATCAGTTACTATACCATACACTGGAGAATCCGTATCGCTGTTAATTTTCTGAGCCGCCACCAGTTCCGCCAGGCACTGACCCCAACCCTGCTCGAAATCATTTTTCTTTGCCTCAACAACAATGACCAGAGGAGTTTCCAATACTGTTTTACCAAGTTCCGATTTTGAGGAAATTATATAATCCGGTGTTCCGGTTAGGTCATCATCGTAACTTACAGTTTTCTGTATCCATAATGAATAGTTATAGCAATATTTTTTGTAAACTTCTCTCAACATCGGGAAAATGACGGTCTCGGAACGCGATGCCTCGGAAGTGTATATATCCAGGTGTTCTGTGTTAAACTCGAATTCCTCGACAAAACCAGCAGACGGTCCGACATCCTCCTGTACAACTATGAAATCTTCCTCTTTGTATCTGATGCCGAACCGCTTCTGAACCTGGGAGATATTTTTGTAATCGCTGAAAGCCATATAACCCGCCTTTCTGTTTATTTCAGTTTTGAAACTCAATTGTCAAGTTTTTAATTCGCTAAAGCTTCATTTTTATATTTCAAAGATGGTGTTGGTACGAGCCTGCCCAAACACCTTCCCGACATGTGTTTGGATTTAGGTATTGTTAATATTTCCGGACCACCCAATAGTCAAGAACAGGATAGCTATCCTTGAGTCAATCCTTTTGCTTCATCAAGGATTTTTCGGATAGTTTTTGCAAAGTCAGCTTTTACAATTGGCTTATATACGAGTGCC
>JBAXVB010000269.1:0-5378 GCA_037129415.1 Deltaproteobacteria bacterium | reverse complement strand
AAATAGCGGGCGATGACAAACCCGTCTCCGCCGTTGTTTCCCCTTCCGGCGACGATACCGATGCTTTGATTGCAGCCAAAAGATTTGATTGCCGGAAATGTCCTGATCAGAACATCAATAACGCCCCTGCCGGCGTTTTCCATCAGCACCCTGCCCGGAAGACCAAAGGTTTCGATGGTTTCACGGTCTATTTGCTGCATTTCAGAAGCGGTTACAATTTTCATTTTTCAGGTTCCCCAAATAGACTAATCCCTGATTTTGGAACCGTGTTCCGAATCAGTTCCAACAATATTCCGGATTTTGCTTCCATGATTTCTGCTTTGACTTTATCATGTTCATGGTCAAATCCAACCAGATGAAGTATGCCGTGAATCAGAAGCTCAATCAGGCGTTGTCGAAACGAGATACCGGCAAGAGCGGCTTCTTTTTCAGCAGTATCCGCCGATATAACCACATCTCCCAGCAAAAAAGGCGAAACCTGGGAGAACTCGCCTTCATGCATGGCAAAGGAAATCACATTGGTCGAGCCTTCATGCTGCAAGTATTCGACATTGATAATTTCAATCTGGCAGTCATCCACGATCAGAAGAGACAGCTCATGGTCAGGATAACCCAAGTCGCTTAAGATGGCCTGCGCCGTCTGTTCGAGGACCTTTCGCGGTATCCTTTTCCTGTTTTGCTGATTGTTTATCAGAATACCCATTTTTAGCCCTTCCACCAACCAATACCAGTGTTTCGTTATATTCAATCCGGTGATGATGAATGCCGTTTAATATCTTGTTAAAGGTTTTGGCGATGCTGTTCAGATCTTTGAGGGTCAACTCGCAGTTATTGAGCTGTCCGTCTGAAAACACCTTGTTGATCAGATTTTGAACAAGCCCCTGAATCCTGGCCGGGGTGGGATTGTCAAGGGTCCTGGAGGCTGCCTCCACCACATCCGCCAGCATCAGCAGGCCAGCTTCGCGTGTCTGCGGCTTGGGTCCTGGATAGCGGTATTCATCCGCATTGATTTCTTTGTCGCCCTTCAGTTGCTTGGCTTTTTCAAAAAAATAAATCATCATACTGGTGCCGTGAGACTGTTGAATGGTATCCACAATTTTCTGTCCCAGCTTATGCTCCCTGGCAATGTCAACGCCGTCTTTTACATGGGCGATCAGAATTCTTCGGGACATGGCAGGTGCCAGCTTATCGTGCTTGTTCTTGCCGCCGGTTTGATTTTCTATGAAATACAGGGGTTTTTTGACTTTTCCGATGTCATGGTAGTATCCGCATACCTTGGCCATCAATGGATTAGCGCCGATTTCCGATGCAGCGGCTTCCACCATGGACCCTACGATCACCGAATGATGATAGGTGCCAGGTGCTTCGATCATCAGTTTTCGCAGAATGGGACAATCCAGGTTGGAAAGCTCCAGCAGTTTAATGTCGGTTGTATATTCAAAAATGATTTCGACCAGCGGAGCAAGGCCTGCCGCGACGATTCCGGACCCGATTCCGCCAAAAAATGCAAACGCCAGGTTCCACAGCAGCTCAATCACATAAAAATCCGCGATGAGAAAGGTCATGGCTGATGCCAGTACAACATTGAGCAGGCCGATTCGAATTCCAGCCTTGATAAATACTTTTCGCTCCCGGCAGTGCTGCATGCAGTAAGCGGCTGTCAGGCTGCTCAGCAGAAAATAAACAAAAATATCGAACCGGTTCTGAAAAATAAACGCAGTGGCTACAGAAAGGGTCAGGGCGAATGCAGCAGCCACATTCAGCCCCATGAACAGACAGACCGTCATTGCGCCGGACGCCATCGGAAAGCCAAGCAGCAAGGCGGACAAGGAAATGCCAGATGACGTTTTCTGAGCCAGTGTTTCAGACAGTGTAACCGATACTCGTGCAACCAAAAAAAACACAATCAGCATACAGGACAGAAACAGCAGGTGGTTGTTGAGATTCCGGTTGACCGGACGAGTGTGGTATTGGAGAAGAATAAATATGATGATCAGCAGGCATACCATCATCATGGCGGCGCCGACTCCAATGGACAGCTTGAGCTGATGTTTTTCCTGCGCCTGAAAGGCCTCGATTTTCAAAAGCTGTCCCGGAGTTACCCGCTCGCCTTCCCGCAGCAGCATTTCTCCGGCCTTGATCTTATACAAAACAGGCTTGATGCTGTCGGAAGCCTTTTTCTTCCGCTCTTCGGTCTCTTTGCGGTTAAAAGTGATATTGGGTTGAACCATAAGCTGAACAAAATCAACAATCAGATTTCTGAGATTATAATTGAAGTCGTTCAGAAGCGGGGCTCCGACCACCCGGACCATGGTCTTGGCCTGGTCCAGTCCGTAAAACGATTTCAGGCGGATGATTATGGTTTCGGAAAGACTCTCGATGTCTCTGAGGATAATCCCCTTGTCCATTTCTTTGAGGAGAATGTCTTTATTGGATACAACCCCGTTTTCGAGAATGGTGGATAATATCCGGACAATCAGATCGGCGATGGGTTTGGAAAATTCTTCTTTTTCAAGGATGGCGTAAGCACCGTCACTGACTGAAAAACCGATTATTTCTTCGAATTTGGGTTTTTGTTCCCATATACGGTCGCGGAGATTGGGCTTGCGCTGAGACAAGACGGGCGATCCTGTACCGGCGGCGCCATTTGCGATTCCCGTGGATTTTTCGCTTTCAATGGTCCGCCGAACCAGTTCAAAGGCCTGTCCCACGCCCTGGGATAAAGCGGGCGAAAGAGGGGAGTCCAGATCATAAATCGCCAGAACCTCTTCAACAGCTTTGCGGCGGTTGGTTTCCGTGGCATCGGGATCTTCTATCAGAAAATCCTTGGGGGATTTGACATCCCTTTCAACCACATCTCCCAGACCGTAGGAAAGCGGATTATGGATCAGGTTGGGGTAAAGCGTAGACAGAAAAACAATCGTTATTACGAAAAGCAGTATCCATCGCAGATAAGGACTGGCGCTGATAAAGACAGTAAGCGATGCTTTGATTTTTCCCATAATCATTTCGCCCTGCTGATTTCAAGGTCTTCGTATGCCTTGATGATGTCCTGAACCAGACGGTGTCGGACCACATCTTCCTTGGAAAAAAATACAAATTGAATGCCGGGAATGTTCTGAAGTATCTTTTTGGCTTCGATCAGGCCGGATGGCTTTTGGGAAGGCAGATCAATCTGGGTGATATCGCCGGTAATGACGGCCTTGGCGTTGAAGCCGATCCGGGTCAGAAACATTTTCATCTGCTCCGAAGTGGTGTTCTGGGCTTCATCCAGTATGATGAAGGCATCGTTTAATGTTCGGCCCCTCATGAAGGCGATAGGCGCCACTTCTATTGCGCCCTGCTGAATCAGACTGGCCACTTTTTCAAAGCGCATCATGTCGTGAAGGGCATCGTAGAGGGGCCTGAGATAGGGGTCCACCTTTTCCGACAAATCCCCTGGCAAAAAGCCCAGGGCCTCACCGGCCTCGACAGCCGGCCGGGTTAAAACGATGCGTCGGACCGTTCCCTTGGAAAGCTCGGATACCGCCATGGCCATTGCCAGATAAGTCTTTCCGGTTCCTGCCGGGCCGATGCCAAAGACGATGTCATGGGTTCTCATGGCATCGATGTAATCTTTCTGAGACTGACTTTTGGGGGAAATGGGGGTTTTCTTGGAGGTCATAAAGACCGTGTCCAGAAAGATATCTTTCAGCTTGGCGCTGTCATCGGAACTGAGAACCCGAATGGCATAATCAATATCTGTGGGATAAATGGAATAACCGCTTTTCAGCAGGTCGTAGAGCTGATTAAGAATATTCCTGGTAAGCTCTTCCGCGTAAGACTCTCCCCGAATCATCACTGTATTGCCCCGGGTTTGAATCGCCACATCAAGAGATTCAGCAATTTTATTCAGGTGAGCGTTATGTTCCCCAAAAAGCTGTCTGGCCAGATGAATGTCCGGCAATGTCAGGTGTGTTGCGTGGGTATCTGTTTGTTTTGTCATGTTATGTAAAAGCCATAAGCCGTGAAACTTTCTCTGTCCGAGCTTTTTGTTCAAATTTTTTAAACGCTTTTTATATCATATCATTTTCATCAAAAGCAAATACCAAATCAGATAATGCAAAGTGGTGATCTGGGCGCCTGAATCACAGGCAACGAAAATGCTTGGTGATATGGTTTTTTCCGATAAAATGGTTGCGCTCCATCTGCATAAAGGGTACATCAGCACTTTGACTGGAAGCGTCAGGGAGTTAAATCGACTCCCGATTACCTTGATATAAACCCATAGACCCATCAGACATTACAGACTTATATGAGCCCCACACCCGATCTTCGTGTCGTTTCTGTTAATGATGTTCCAGTTCAGACAGACGGCGATTATGTGCTTTACTGGATGACCGCTTTTCGCAGAACAGGCTGGAATTTTAGCCTGCAACGGGCCGTTGAATGGGCCGTAAAACTTCAAAAACCACTTGTAGTCCTTGAGGCGATCCGGTGCGACTATCCGCTGGCTTGCGATCGGTTTCACGCCGTTATCCTCAACGGCATGAACGACAACCGCCAGGGATTTGAAGGAAAACCGGTACTCTATTATCCTTTTGTGGAAGAGCGGGCAGGGCAGGGCAAGGGCCTGGTTTCGGCACTCTGCATCCGTGCCTGCGTGGTGGTTACCGATGCTTTTCCTTGTTTTTTCCTGCCGCGAATGTTGCAAGCTGCAGCCGATCAGTGCCGGGTCAAACTGGAATCGGTGGATTCAAACGGCTTGATGCCCATCAGAGCCGTTGACCTGGTATTTACCACGGCCTACAGCTTCAGGCGATTCCTTCAAAAAAACATGATCCAGTATCTTCAGGACTTTCCAGAGCCGGATCCGTTATTTCGGATATCGCTACCCGTGTTATCGGCGTTGCCTGCGGATATTCTGTTGAAATGGCCTCCAGCCTCACCCAACGCCCTTGCTGCTGACCCGCAAATATTAAAATCCCTGCCCATTTCCCATAATCCGGAACCGGTTCCCGGTTTTTCCGGGGGCCAGACGGCGGGGCGCCAAGTGCTGAAATCTTTTTTGTCGGAAAAGTTTGGAGCATACAATGAAACAAGAAACCACCCCGACGAAGACACCACCAGTGGGCTGGCGCCCTATCTGCATTTCGGACATATTTCCAGCCATAACGTCGTGTCCGATATCCTGAAGATGGAGAACTGGACAGTTGACCAGTTGATGAAGGTTCCAGCGAGGGGGCAGCGAACCGGATGGTGGCAGCTCAGCGATTCCGCAGAGGCGTTTTTCGATCAGATCATCACCTGGCGTGAGCTGGGATTTAATATGTGTTCCCAGAAGCCAAACGATTATGATCAGTTCAGTTCCCTTCCCGGCTGGGCTCAAAAAGAGCTGA
>JBAXVB010000268.1:0-5402 GCA_037129415.1 Deltaproteobacteria bacterium | reverse complement strand
CAATGGCCGTGAAACAGATAGATAACCGGAAACGTCAGACGGCATTGAGTTTTTTGGTTACGAAATGAAAACTGTTCCTTGAAATTCATTTGTGAATCGGCGCCACCAGTTTATCCATTGTGGAACCTGTTGCTTCCAATGGGCGAATATGATAACAAGAGTCCATAATTGGAAACAGGTTGAACGTTTTTAATTCGATATTTATCAAATAATTACCTTGTCGAGGACACCATGGATTTTATCAAGCAGTTTGAAAGCGCATCACTGGTACCGGCAGGTGGCGCAGCCGCCGCTTATTCGTTTTGCCTGGGAGTCGCCATGATTTACAAGGTTTCCCTCATTGAAAACCGAAAGGCTATTGAACATCCAGAACTTGAAAAAAATCTGTCGATACTCAAGAGGGAAATCGAAAAACTGTTACGGGATGCCGAAAAGCTGGTCGCAGAGGATGCCGAAGCCTATCTCCAGTTTTGTAAATCCAGGCAGGAAAGTGATCCTGAGACAATGAAACTGGCCTTCAACAGGTCAGTGGATGTCAGTTTAAAGGTGATTGAACAATCTTTTTCAGCCTTTGAATGGATACACCAGCTTCAACTGCTCGTACCGAAGACCTTGTTTACCCATCTTCGGGTGGCTTCAGAGCTGATCATGGGATCTGTCAATGCAACGGTTCATGTGGTAAAAGACAATATCCTGGGGATACGGTCCGAGACCAAGCGCGAAAGCTATCTTTCCCAGATTCAGATGCTACAGGAGAAATGTAAACGCAGCCATTTTGAAATCATTGATAAACTGTGCTGAATACTTTTAAACCACGAAATGCACGAAATACACGAAACAAGTAAGGGCGACCGGCCGGTCGCCCCTACCGCCTTTGCGTGAGAAACGCTCTTGTAGCCGACACAAGAGCGTCGGCTACAAGTTTTATATATTTTGGTCATTCATGGGGGCGGCATAGACCATGCCATGGACGTTTATATAACCTTCAGCCCAAACACCTGAATACTTATTAAAATCAAAAGGTTTTGACAATGCAGGATGATACCACCTCACATAACGGAGAAATGCTTTCTGAACCCGCCAGAAGCAAGGTCAAGTTTGAAATTTTCGGCGAAGAAATGCTCGAAAAAGTAGTCAAGTCCAGCGGTAACAGCGGAAGGGTTTATCTGCCACCCGACTGGGTCGGTCATCATGTTAAAATCGTTCGAATTGATTGACAATTCCTTTTTAACAGGAGAGGTTCAGTGGAAAATTGTATCGTCAGACGATTAAGGCCGGAAGATGCCGATGACATCAGCCGGATCAGTGCAGCCATTACCAATGTTCCTGAGGCTTGTGATTTCAAGCGCATGATTGAGGATCAGTCCAAAAGGTCCGAAGATGCCAGTTTTGTGGCGGAACGGGAAGGCAAGGTAGTGGGATATCTGATTATCTCCATTCTTTCGGGTTTTTTTGGTATCAAACGCAGCGCATGGATATCCCTTTTGGGGGTTCATCCCCGGTTTATGGGGCAGCGTATCGGCGAAAGACTGGCGGAAGAAGGGTTTAAGTATTGCAACTATCAAGGCATTAAAGATATCTATACGACGGTTCGATGGGATTCGACGGATTTACTGTCCTTTTTCAAAACCCTCGGATTTGACAGAAGTAATTTTATCAATCTCAGAAAACAACTCGATTCATAAAGAAAGACTGCCTCATTATCTCCATGACCCATGCAAATTTCCCATTTCTCATTCTGGCATCCAAATCGCCCCGTCGGCGCTATCTGCTGAAACAGGCTGGCGTAGAGTTTACCGTCATTCCCAGCAGTTTTGATGAGTCCGCTATTCCTGAGACAAATCCGGATGATTTTGTTCAAATTCTGGCGCAAGCCAAGGCCAGCGTCGTATCGGAGCAGTATCCCCACAGTTGGGTGATAGGTGCGGACACCATTGTGGTGGTGGACGATACAATCCTTGGCAAACCCGCTTCCAAAGCCGAAGCCCGCTCCATGCTGACGACATTAAGTGGCAGAGTGCATCGTGTGCTGACAGGCTTTTCCCTGTGCCGCCTTGCGCAAAACCGCCACTATGCTGAAGTCGTCTCAACCGACGTCCGCTTCAAGATTCTGACTCCGGATGAAATTGAATGGTATGTTCACACAAGCGAGCCATTTGACAAGGCTGGAGGCTATGCGGCCCAGGGCTTGGGCGCCTTCATGATCAAACATATTTATGGATCCTACAGCAATGTGGTGGGGCTTCCGGTTTGTGAGGTCGTCGAATGCCTGGTCCGGGAGGATATCGTTGAATTCATGCCAGGGGTGCGTGGGACGGAAGGGCTTCGTATGAAGGATGAAGGATGAAGGATGAAGGATGAAATCACCCGAAACCTGATGGCTGTTCAGCAACGGATCATGGAAACCTGTACTCGGTGCGGCAGGGATTCTAATGCAGTCCGCATGATTGCTGTCACCAAAACTGTTAGCGCTGAAACCGTTCGGGTGGCTATTCAGGCAGGAGCTGTCCTTTTTGGGGAAAACTACATTCAGGAAGCGCGGGAAAAGTGCGGGAGGCTGGCGGAATACCCGGTTTCCTGGCATTTTATTGGCCATCTTCAGACCAACAAGGCCAAATATGCTGTAAAACTCTTTGATCTCATTCATACAGTCGATTCACTTCGCTTAGCGACGGAGCTGGATCGGGAAGCCCGAAAAATCGGAAAGGTTCAGAAAATCCTGATTCAGGTTAATATCGGCAAAGAGGCCTCCAAATCCGGGATTGACGCTGAATCGACGGAGATGCTGATTCGAAACCTGGCCGCATTTCCCAATCTTTCGGTACGGGGGCTTATGGTGATTCCGCCGTTTTTCGATGAACCTGAAAGGGTTCGACCTCATTTCAGGGGACTTCGGGAGCTTCGGGATTCGCTTAACAACTCGGGCATTGCCGGCGTTAGCCTGGACGAACTTTCTATGGGAATGACCGGAGACTTTGAGGCTGCCATTGAAGAAGGCGCTACCATGGTTCGAATCGGCACTGCTATTTTTGGAGAAAGGCAGTGAAGCTGCTGCTTCATACCTGCTGCGCGCCCTGCGCCATTTATCCCATCGAAACGCTGCGAAAAGACAGTATCGAGGTGATGGGCTTTTTTTACCGCCACAATATCCATCCCTATACCGAATGTCTCAAACGTCAGGAAACCTTGACCGCTTTTGCCGAATCTATTGATTTCAAGGTCATCTTTCAGAATGGCTACGATTTGGAAGGCTTTCTGCAACGAGCTGTTTTTCGGGAATCCAGCCGATGTGAAATCTGTTATCATGATCGACTAAGAACCACTGCCATTGTGGCCAAAAAAGGGAATTTCGATTCGTTTTCATCCTCCCTTTTGTACAGCAAATTCCAGAACCATGAAATGATCCGGGCCATCGGAGAATCCGTAGGAAAAATCGTAGGCATTCCCTTTTATTATCTGGATTTTCGAGGCGGCTGGAAGTACGGCATCGAAACTTCAAAACGCCTGGGCCTGTATCGGCAGCAGTATTGCGGATGCATTTACAGCGAAAAAGAGCGCTATTATTCTCCCTCTGAACGTCAGAAAGGTTGATTGTGTTCGCAAACTTCATTTATCTTATCATAGTCCTTCTGATCTATACGACATATTACCCGCCGGATCAGCCTAATTTTCAGGGAATGGATGCCGCAATGCTGGCGCTTTTTCTAATAACGATTTTCGCCACCTTCACCCGGATACAGTTTCGCAGCATTGAAAAGCGGATTGGGCGGGAGGGTTTTATCCAACTGGATGACCGGTTCAGTTCCGCATTGAACCGGCACTCGATTCTGGCGATCGGTTTTTTTACATGCAGCATCTATGGCCTGAATCTGACTGCTTTTACCGCCAAGCTTCCCTTCGTGTCGCGATTTCCAACGATTGAAGGCCTGCTCTGCCTCTCTCTCTTCATTCTGTACATGGTCATCGTCTGGATCTGCGCATGGTTTCCTTATGATAAACTCTACCGGAACAGAGTTTCCCTTAGCGCTTATGTTTCATCGCAAATTTCCTTCAGCATTCCTGTTTTGTTGCCCTGGCTGCTGATTTCCTGCGTATCCGATATACTTCAGGCTCTTCCATTCGAGTCGCCCAAAAAATTTATGGCGACATCCATTGGACAAATTCTGTTTTTTTTCTTTTATCTGTCCCTCATTGCGCTTGCCGGACCGGCCATGATTCAAAAATTCTGGCGGTGCAGACCCCTTGAGCCAGGACTCATTCGGCAGAGGATTGAAAACCTGAGCATGCGCGCCGGGTTTACTTTCGCTAACATAGTTTACTGGCCGGTTCTGGGTGGCCGAATGATTACGGCCGGAGTCATGGGACTGATCAAGCCATTCCGGTATCTTCTGATCACCGAAGCCCTGTTGGAGTTCCTCAGTCCCGAGGAGGTGGATGCGGTTGTGGCGCATGAAATCGGTCATGTTCACAAAAAACACCTCCAGTTTTATCTTTTTTTCTTTGCTGGATACATGCTCATTTCCTATACCCTGTTTGATGTCATTCTGATTGCCATCCTCTATATTCCTCAACTCTACCCGTTGATGGAACTGATGCAGGGGAGACAGACGACTGCAACATCGGCTTTTTTCAGTTTGGGCGCAGTAGTCTCATTTTTAATCTATTTTCGATATATTTTCGGCTATTTCATGCGCAATTTTGAGCGCCAGGCAGATGCTTTCGTATTTACCCTTTTCGACAGTTCCCTTCCGCTGATCACAACGCTAAAGAAAATTGCGATGACCAGTGGCCAGCCGGCAAGCAAGCCCAACTGGCACCATTACAGCATTTTGGAAAGAATCAATTTTTTGCAAAAATGCGAAGTAGATCGCTCCTGGATCACCCGGCACGACCGGAAAATCCGATGGGGCATCGCCATTTACCTGGTTGGAATTCTGATGATCGGTGCTATGGGATATACCCTGAACTGGGGCGACACCGGCAAAAAACTGAATGCCCATCTCATTGAACGAGTCCTGCTGCGGGAAATTGAAAAGAATCCGGATAATCCTGTTGCATATAATGCTCTGGGAGACACATACACATTTCGCAAAAATTTCGAGATGGCGCAACAAGCATATATGAAGGCGATTTTACTGCAGCCGGATAATTTTTCAGCGCTGAACAACCTGGCCTGGATTCTGGCTACCAGTGAAGACGAGTCATTCCGCGATCCCCGGCGCGCCGTGCTTCTTGCCGCAAGAGCTGCTGAATTGAAGCCTACTCCCCAGATTCTGGACACATTTGCGGAAAGCCTGTATCGCAGCGGACAGCCAGATGAGGCGATCTACATTGGTGAAAAAGCGCTGCTATCGGCAACCGGAGATCGAAGCTATTTTGAAAAGCAACTGAATAAATTCCGC
>JBAXVB010000267.1:0-5420 GCA_037129415.1 Deltaproteobacteria bacterium | reverse complement strand
AATACTGGAATCGTGCATCCGAGCAGCTCTATGGATACAGTGCGCAAGAGGCGATATAGTACGCTGCGAGCTTCAACCGTGTCCGGATATCTTCCCGCTCGCGTAACAATATGTTTATCCAAACCAAACAAGGTCGCCACCCGGTTTACCAGCCAATCAAAATCATACCCATTGGCCTGATATAGATAGCGGCGTTCGAGCTGTTGATCGCAACTTTCCAAAACCTCTTGCACAAAACGGCTGTCCCCAAGGATTCGTTCATCCCCTTTAATTCGTTCATTGGCTTCCCGCAATGCTTTTACGGCCGACCACCCACCCGCACTCCGTATCAAACCGCCACCAACCAATTCAGATATTTCTCCCTTGATAATTCCTTTTTGTATAAATTTTATGTATGAACGCCGCGCCCCAGATACGTTTTGTCCGAATAAGGACAATATGTATTGCGTATTTTGCCAATCATTTTGACGCTTGCCCACTATCGCACAATGTCCGCAATACACGAATCTTTCCAACCTTTTATGGTCGGGCACTATCCCGGCTCGCAAGGGGTTTAGATGAATATAGCGGACCAACTCCTTTAGATAGCGATCCTGCTGACAAAGAATGGATTTGTATCGATTCTGGAAAACATGGCCATGACGTTGATGCCGCCGATTGAATTGGATGGCATATCCCGTCAAAAGCCTTCTCATGACAGTGGTGATCGGCGTAAGACCAGTACGCAACAAAAGATGCAGGTGGTTGGGTATCAACGCCCATGCAAAACAATCGGTGTGCGTTTCAATCAACACATGGCCGAGTCTGTTCACAAAAGCATCCCTGTCCACATCGTCAAGGAAGATTTGGCGGTGCTCAATTCCGTGTACCATGATGTGATGTAATGCACCTGCAGAATCAATTCTGGCTTTCCGTGGCATGACAGCTTGAATAACAGACAAAAAAAAACATGTCAATCAATATATCAATACCCGTCCCGTATTTCCTAATTG
Source organism: Deltaproteobacteria bacterium (assembly GCA_037129415.1). Taxonomy (GTDB): domain Bacteria; phylum Desulfobacterota; class Desulfobacteria; order Desulfobacterales; family Desulfatirhabdiaceae; genus RAAP-1. The sequence goes on along the minus strand of JBAXVB010000267.1, from coordinate 4,428 downwards.
ACATGCAAGGTGATTCTTCATATACTCCCAAAGTGAAAATTTATAATTCAGAATTATAATTCAGAATTGGGGGGAGGAGGCTGTCATGACATCAAGAAAAAAAGACAAAACAAAAGTGCAGCACGGTATCAGTGGAATTGAGGAGCAGGAGACTGCTGAAAAATCCGTTGAGGTTCAGGAAATATCCGAAGAACCCATTGTTGGTTTTCCCATCGTTGGTATCGGCGCATCTGCCGGGGGACTGGCGGCTTTTGAAGCTTTTTTTTCCGGTATGCCCGCCGATACCGACCCAGGCATGGCTTTTGTCCTGGTGCAGCATCTGGCTCCGGACCACAAGAGCATCCTCACCGACCTTATCCGGCGCTACACCCGCATGCAGGTTTTCGAGGTCGAAGACGGGATGACGGTGCAGCCCAACTGCGCGTACATCATTCCGCCAAACCGCGACATGGCGTTTTTAAACGGCACACTCCAATTGATGGAGCCATCTGCTCCCCGCGGCCAACGTCTTCCGATCGACTTCTTCTTTCGCTCCCTTGCTCATGATCAGCGTGAGCGGGCCATCTGCATCGTGCTTTCGGGTACCGGCAGCGACGGTACTCTTGGCGTGCGGACCATCAAGGGTGAGGGCGGCATGGCCATGGCCCAGAACCCCGAATCCACCGAGTACGACGGCATGCCGCGCAGCGCCATTGCAACCGGCCTGGTTGACTACGAGCTGCCTCCGGCGGAGATGCCCGCCCAGCTTATGGCTTATGTGGCTCATGCCTTCAGCAACTCCCCCCGGACCACATTCATGCCGGCGCCCAAGGCTGAGAACGCGCTCAGGAAGATATTCATCTTGCTGCGATCTCAGACTGGCCACGACTTTTCCCAGTACAAGCCAAGCACTATTCATCGCCGCATCGAACGGCGCATGGCAGTCCACCAGATCGATACGATGGAAGCGTACGCCAAATATCTTCAACAGACGCCGCCGGAGGTGGATGCGTTGTTTCGCGACCTGTTGATTGGCGTTACCAAATTCTTCCGTGATACGGAGGCTTTCAAGCTGATCGAGGATCAGGTTATCCCCAAGCTCTTTGTCAGCAAGCCGGCGGGTGCTGCGATTCGCGTATGGGTGCCGGGATGCTCCACCGGCGAGGAGGCTTATTCCATCGCCATCCTCCTGCAGGAGCGCCTGGAGGCGCAGAAGCAAAGCTACAAGGTTCAGGTATTCGCCACAGATATCGACAGCCTGGCAATCGCCACTGCTCGCGCCGGCCTCTATCCGGCCAGTATCGCCACAGATATCTTGCCTGAACGACTGGCGCGTTTTTTTGCAGCCGATCCCAACGGCAGCACATACCGCATCCACAAAGGCATTCGCGACATGCTGGTCTTCTCGGAGCAAAATGTCATCAAAGATCCGCCCTTTTCCAAACTTGAGATGATCAGTTGTCGTAACTTGCTGATTTATATGGATGGAAGCTTGCAGAAGAAGCTTATTCCCCTCTTCCATTATGCGCTGAATCCTGGTGGCTTTCTCTTCCTGGGCACCTCTGAAACCGTAGGGGATTTCGCCAACCTGTTTTCAGTTCAGGATCGTAAGTTGAAACTGTATCAGCGTAAAGAGGATTTTGGAGATCGCATGCCTATGGGCCGGTTTCTTCCGCCCATGACACAGATGGATGTGGTGCTTCCGCAGACCGCTGGAAAGACAGGGTTCCCCGTGAAACTGCGATTGCGCGAGCTGACCGAACAGACGCTTTTGAATCAGATTGCTTCGGCTGCCATGCTTGTCAACGTCAAGGGTGATATCCTCTACGTACACGGACGTACCGGCATGTACCTGGAGCCGGCCCCTGGCGAGACTGGAGTCAACAATATCTTAAAGATGGCCCGCGAAGGGTTACGTCGCGCCCTTACCATGGCCCTGCACAAAGCAGTGCGAGCAAGAGAGACTGTGCGCTGCCCTGGCCTTCGAGTTAAAACCAACGGCGACTTGACTACGGTCAACCTGACCATTCGCCCGGTGGTGACAGACCTGCCTGTAGTGTCGGTGGCATGCCGCCCCGTCAAAGCGCCAGAGTCGCCCCTGTACCTGGTTATCCTGGAACAGGCGCAGATATTCTGCACCGATGCTCAGTCTGCCCCCGTTTTGCAATCCATTGAAGGAGTGGATAGCACCGAGTCGGAAACCGATGTGCGCATTGTAGTACTCAATCAGGAATTGCGGGCCAAGGAGGAGTATCTTCAGACCGCCAACGAAGAGCTGGAGACATCCAACGAAGAGCTTAAATCCTCCAATGAGGAGATGCAGTCGGTAAACGAGGAATTGCAGTCCACTAACGAAGAGCTGGAGACATCCAAGGAAGAACTGCAATCGGTAAACGAGGAACTGGCTACGGTCAACGCCGAGTTGCAGTCCAAGGTGGCTGATTTGTCGCGGGCCAACAACGACATGAACAATCTTCTTGCAGGCACGGGCATAGCCACAGTATTTGTGGATCACGGGCTGCGCATCCTGCGCTTCACCCCCGCCGCCACCCAGATTATCAATTTGATCCTAAGCGACGTAGGAAGGCCCGTGGGCCACATTGTCTCCAACCTGATCGGCTACGACCGCATGGTGCCCGACGCTCAGTCCGTTCTGAACACCCTGGTTCCCAAAGATGTGGAAGTGCAGACAGCGGAGCATTCATGGTACACAATGCGCATCCGGCCCTATCGCACACTGGAGAACGTGATTGAGGGTGCGGTGATCACCTTTTTCGACATCACGGAGATGAAGCGGATTGAGGAGTCTCTGCGTGAAACCGATAAAATGTTCAAATGCTTGTTTGAAAATGTCTTCAACGCTGTATCCATCCATGAAATCATCTTGGATGCACAAGGAAAACCCGTTGACTATGTCTTTCTCCAGGCCAATCCGGCCTTTGAAAAGTACACTGGCCTGATAGTTGCGGATATCATAGGCAGACGGGCAATGCAGGTTTATCCCGGTATAGAAAAAACTGATCTTATCGAGATTTATGGAAATGTAGCTCTAACCGGCGTACCTGCGTCTTTCGAGACATTTCTTGAACCGACGCAGCGCCATCACAGCATCAATTGCTTCAATGTCGGCAAAGGCCGTTTTGCTGTTACATTGGGGGACGGTCATTGATATATTGATATAGATTATTCGGTGCCCGATATATACTTTGAGCTAATGTGATATAATCAATCTGATATTTCCCCAACCAGAATTTTTCGCATTTCCAATAAATCATCTTGGTTCGATGGTGTTGCATGTCGGTCGTTCTCCCTTTCAAAGGATTTTCATTTTATTTCGAAAAGTTCTTGAGTTGGCTTACCAAGCCGCCAACTGACGATTTCCAACAAAGAATATATGGCCTTGGTCATCGTTTCGGCCGGTTGGGTTTATTTCGTAGGGACGAATCTTGTATTCGCCCTTACTATTGCCCGATGGCATCCCGCCCAACCGCGACATGGCGTTTTTAAATGGCACGCTCCAACTGATGGAGCCTTCCGCTCCACGCGGGCAGCGCCTGCCGATTGATTTCTTCTTGCGCTCCCTGGCCCAGGATCAGCGAGAACGGGCCATCTGAAATCTAACCCCCCCCAACCAGAGAGATGCACAATGACTATCAAGAATAACCGACCTGAACAGGCCGCCCCTCTTTCGGCGGATAAAAGAGGGAAGCTCTTAAAAAATGGTGGACCAAGATCCACCATTTTTTATTATCTGCATCAGGTAGCGTTAAACACCTGGTTCTGGCAAACCCGACCTTGCAGCGTGGATTATTTGGTGATAGGATAGCCTTCGATAGCTTCATCCCGACTTGTTGATTGATCAAATCAAAAGGAATATCATGCACAATCCCAAAACACACGATTCCCTGTTTAAATGGCTTATCGCCTCGTTTACTGAAGATTTTTTTGAACATTATTTTCCGGATATCAATGTTAAAAAACATAAATTCTGCGACAAGGAGTTCATAAGTAAATATGAAGCACTCAAGGAGAGTCTGAAAGATGACCTGTTTCTGGTCATGGAAGTTGAAATAGAGGAGACCTTCCATGAAGTTGTGATCCAGATTGAGCATAAGAGCGAACGGGAAGATGTTTCCATGCGAATATATGAATACCTCTGCTATGCCTGGCTGCTAAAAAAAAGGCCTGTCTGGAGCATTGTCATTTATACTGATGACGCCATCTGGAGAAAGCCGGTTTCTGATACGTTCTGGTATGGATTCAGCAGTAAGATGAAACAACAGTTCTGTCATTTTGATGTCATCAAGATCAAATCTGAAAGAAGCGCTGATCTGATCAACAAACATTCGCTGATGTGCAAGCTTCTGGCGTTGAAGGCGGATGACAGGAATACGGATCATGAAACCCTTGTTTACGAGATTTACAGTGCTGCTGAGAGTATGGCCGATC
>JBAXVB010000266.1:0-5443 GCA_037129415.1 Deltaproteobacteria bacterium | reverse complement strand
GCGTGGCTTGACACAGACAGTCAGAAAGTGTCAACTGAGAAATGAAGGATGCCGTGATATTGTCTTCGTCGGTGTCGATGCTCAAACCGGATGGGCAGCTATTTTCATCAAGCCAGTCGAAAATTTCTTTTGAAATCTGCGCTTTTGATTCCTCCCCGAGTTGAATGTTCAAATCTTTAAAAGCCTTAGTATGTGCATGACCAAGAACGGCTTTTTCTTTAACATAGATATTGAAAGGAACATGGAATTCTTTTTCAAGCTGTACATAGTTTCTAACTTTCCGTTTTAGGCACACATCCGTAACAAGACCGTGTCCAGTTTCCGGATCGGTACGCGGCAAATTGCCGGCATCAGGGTCGCCGTTGGGGTTACCATCTTTCACATCAAACAGAATCACAAAGTCATAACGGTTCTGAACAAAATTATTCATGGTTTGTTTCTCCTTCACTTTTGTTGATCTTTTTTGAACTGGTGAAAAATGCCTGGCGCTGATGGTAATAGCCAACAGCAAAACGTCCCTGATCGGCAAGACTCAGGTGCGTTGGAAGATCGCTGAGCCCGTCCATAATTTCGCCGATTATTCGTTCGAAGTGAATGGCCCGCCCTTTACCATCCAGTTTTCCCAAATGATGGTTCTTGAGCTTCATTAAATGAGGAAAGGCTGCCACGGGTGTGGCCGACGCAGAGCCGTAGAATCGGTCCCTAATGGTTGCGTTGATGCCGGGGCTGGCTTCTTCCTGAATTTTTTCCAACGTCGCGAAAAGCCGTCCTAAGCGATAACCGACGTTGTTGTTGGTTGTGTCGAGAGACATGCCGACCTCCTTTGTCGTTTTGTTGTAATATCTTGTTTCTCGCGCCAGAACAGCCTTAATCAATGAGGCGCGGGGATAGGTGATTTCACGTTCTGCACGGCAACGGCGCACTGCTGCCGAGAGCAGGGTCTGAGGATAGGGAGTGCCTGCCAAAATAGCTTTCATGGTATCGCCTGCAAGATTGGGCGGTACATTGTCGTCTTTTTCCAGCAAAGCAGTCGACCGCAAAAGGCTGCGAAGGGTGATTGAACGCCATTCATTTGCTCCTTTCACCATTTCGAGATCGTCGAGGTGGAGCCACATATTGTTAGCAACTGATAACACCGTTCCGGCATACCAGAAGCGCACGGCAATGCGCGCAGCATTGGCCGCCAGTCCCAAAACAAAAAAACGGGTCTCTGGATCAATCTGCGGCGAAATACCCATTTCTGCAGAACGAAAAGTGGCGATAAGTTGTTTGTAATCCTGCTCAGGTTCACCCTTGGACGGTTCTCCGAAGAGATCTGCGAAAACATTCTCAATTTCATGCCGCTTTTCTGCCCAGAAGACGGCTGTGTCATCGCCGACAAAAAGCCTCTGTCGCGAATTTTTTGCAAGCATTTCGTTAAGAGCTGTCGTGTAAGCAAAGGCAGCCTTTTTGCTGGTTGGGGCATTGTAGCTCTGCAACTTGTTGTAGGAGTCAAACCCCATGTTTTTCTGAAATGAGACAATTTTTGCGTTGCTCTTCGCACGGAAGATGGGGGTTCTCGGATGAAGTCGTGCAACAGGTGCATACTCTCCGGTAATAGAGCAGATGGCATTGATCTCCGGAAGAGCATCTTCATCTTCTTCGCTTGAAGCCAAGGTGCTGTTTGTGGTAATAAAATCCTGAACATTCATGCATTCACAAACGAGCTGCGCCTGCCCCTCAATTTTGAAGGTCAAATTGCATCCGGGAATTTTTACACATTCACTCCACAATGGATGCTGATACAATGCCGTAAAATCACCATTTTTGAGAAAGTGATAAACGGCTCCAATTTCTATATCTCCAGGGTATTTCTCGTGCAGTTTTTTCGTTTCAGTCAAAAACGATCTATGTTGTCTGCATGCCATTTCCTTGTGTCCATCGCTATCTGATTTTGGCCAAGCAACAACATAGCCGTAATGGTCCCACATCAAATTCGATGTCTGCCATGCCTTTGAGCCTGAACGCCCTTGTTCCTGTGGTACTAAAAAGGGCCTTGCCACTAATTTTTTCCCGGATAGTGAGCGAGTGTCTTGTAGGCCGACAAACTCGCCATGTGAGTTTAGAATTATGAGGAAAGGAATCTCAACACGTTTGAATCCTTGAGGAGGAACACCCTTCTCCTCAGCAAGACGGTCGTAGTGCTTTACCAGTGCCTGTAGGATCATCGCCTCACCTCCACGCTATCAACTGGGGGAACCTTCACCCGGCCGTTCTGAAGCTGAGCTCGAAACCACATTTGCATTGGTTCTGCGCCAGAGTGATCCATATCGTAGAGCATAAACCCAAGGTCACATGTTTCGGGTATGGGTTGGATTTCCTCAAGAGTCATGTCAAGTGGTTCAAATCGGGCAGCAAACTCCCGGCAACCCAGATATGGCCGGTGAAAGCACTGCCCTTTTTCCGCTCTGCGCATGTACATCTCCTCAAATTTCTTGATATTGTCTTCGGCACCCGCCTTATTCGTCATTTCAAAAAAAGCATGAATGACATAGGCAACGTCACGTAAAATCAATCCAGCCTTTTGCTGACGTTGGTCCTCTACAAACAGTCCATCGATACGCGAAGACATGACCGCGCCGACTTCGTTGCGTCTTACCGAAGCCCAACGGATAGGCTTGAGTACGTCAATTTGGGTGACCTGCCAGCGGATGGCCGGTTTCCATAGAACTGCCTCCAGAATACCTCGTGCCGCCGATGGTGTCATGACATCGTAGGAGACGCGTTCCACCTTCATCTCCGGTCGGGTGAAACAAGCGTACTCACCCCACACTTTGAGACGAAAAATTTGGCTTTTTAATGTTTCTGAAATCATCACTCTTCCTTTCTCATGATTCACACAACCAGTTCATCAGGATCATAACTGATTGATTTGTCAGAACAGAATCCTATGTTCTCGTTGTAAAGCGCACCGTGACCCTGGATAAAAATTCCGGCGTGGATTTCGCGGATCGCACCATCGATAAGCAATTGTCCGTGCAATCGCCTGGGTAAATTAACCACATAACGCTGGAGTTTTCTCAGGAGCCAGCGTTCAGGACCCATACGTGTCAATTGATCGACCATTTTCATCCCATCCTCTTTATACGCAACGATGACCTGTGCCTGATGGGTATCGTCGATAAGCTTGAAATTAGCCGCTGCAGTGCGGAAGCTGAAACGACATGTTTGGGTAGAATCGATCAGGTCGTGTAATATCCCTTTTTTGTCGAGCCGATCAGTACCCTGAAGCCAATACAGTTCGCGAAAAAAGGTTGTAAATTGTATGGGCGTAAGAATATCTGTTCTGACACCATTAAGCAATCGTGCAGTGATCTCGGCCGCCTGACGCAAGACGCCGGCCGGTGGACGGCTGGGCGGGATGAAAATGTGTAAATCGCCTTTTGCAAGTAACCCTTCACGATTGTAGCGGCCAGCAGCCTGAGCAATTGAATCCAAACCGGCCATTGCCCTGTAAACAACCGGAAAGTCAAGATCGACCCCTGCCTCAACCAGTTGGGTGCTGATAACGCGGGTGGGCAGTCCGGCTTTCAGTCGTGCTTTTATCTCTGCGATTCGGTGTGAGCGGTGCGCCCCGCACATTGAAGCGGAAAGATGAAATGTATCTTCAGGCATCAAGGACCAGAGAATGCGGCAATCATCCCGGCGATTCACGATACACAACACTGAAGGCAGTTGGAGCAGTTCCACTGCCAGATTTTCCCAAGTTCTTGATTCATTTATGCTTTCAGGCAACTTAACTTCGACCCGTTTCAGACTAATAAACAGATGGGCAGGGTCTTCCATGATTTCTTGTATCCCGTCCAAGCCTTTAAAGGTGAAACTGGGTGATTTTTGCGGACCAAGGGCAGGCTGCGTAGCGGTACAGAGGACGATTGTCACGCCATAATTTTTGCGAAGTTCATCCAGTGCCTCAAGTATCGGAGTAAGGAACTCCGGAGGCATGAGCTGAGCTTCATCCAAAATTACTACGCTCCCGGCAATATTGTGTAATTTACGACACCGGCTGGTGCGGCTGGCATAGAGGGACTCGAAGAATTGCACATTGGTGGTGACGATGATGGGGGCATCCCAGTTTTCGCAGGCAAGCCGCGACCTGGATGTTTCCTGATCAGCATCGGTAACATCCAGGTTGCTGTGGTGTTCGACAACAGCATTGTCAAAAATTTGCCGAAACTGATCGGCGGTTTGTTCGATGATACTGGTGTAAGGAATTACATAGATGATTCGTCTCTGCCCGTGGATAGCGGCATGGTGAAGAGCAAACGCCATGGAGGAAAGGGTTTTACCCCCGCCTGTAGGAACGGTCAAACTGAAAATACCGGGTGGTTCCTTTGCTTTTTCAATACAACGAAACAGAATATCAGTACGAAAGCGGTTGACCACGGTATCTTGTGCGTTGGTCTGTTTGGCTGACATGTATGTGCTGAAGGGTTCCATCAGCTCAGACAAATCCGGATAACCGCTTCTCCGGTCCGTTCTTTCCTGGTTGAAAAACTCTTCCGTGTCGAGAAAGTCGGCATCAACCAAACAAGAGAAAAGCATCCGAATCCAAAAGGCCGGATCACGGCCAATCGGTTTTTCCACTGGAAACGGTTGTTCCAGGATTTCAGATGGAATGTCACCCGCCAAAGCGGCTGCAAGCAATTCCTTCTGAAGCAAACGATGAGAGAGAGCCGCCCGGCCCGTAGCATCCGCTACCCAGTCGGGCAGGCCCGCATGATGCCCGGCGGCGATGTAGGCCAGCAGCCGTCCCGCCATTTTGAACCGCTCAACTGCATAAAGCCCGCCAGCCGTGGAATGATCGACTTGTGCTTTAGCTTCCAGATGGGCTTCACCGCCGGCGGCGGCCTGAAGTTTGTTTTGAAACGCCTGGGAGTATTTGCCAAGATCATGCCATAATCCAGCTACCCAACCCCATTGCCTAAAACCAAAAACCGATGAAAAGACAGCCGCACGCTGTGCCGTGCCGAAGAGATGTTCCCGGAGTTCATGCAATCGTCCATCTTCAGATACATGTGCGATGGGTTTTGTTATCATGGCGAAAAAATCCTTTGCCGTCAGTAAAGACATAACAGTCTGGTAATCCCTCAACCGCATAATGTCAAGCCGATTTATACGCCACCACCCGCCATCCTCTCAATCCGCACATACACCCGTTCGTCATTCGGTCGAAAATGACCCAGTACTGCAGCGATACTGCCGATGTACAGACAGCCGTGATCCATAAGAGGCGCTATATGGGCTGCGATGTTCCGGCGGAGATAGCCAAGTTTTTCACCGCTTTTCCAAAGAAGCGCCACGGCATTGGGATCGTGGGAATTGTTGGGTTCGCGAACCACAAAGACCGGATCATCAACTGCAAGAGTCAGATTGTCGATATCTGGATTGGGCCTGGTGAACC
>JBAXVB010000265.1:0-5451 GCA_037129415.1 Deltaproteobacteria bacterium | reverse complement strand
TTAGCAGTAAGTCCTTGTTATATTTGGCGCGCCTGACAGGATTCGAACCTGTGACCTACGGATTAGAAGTCCGTTGCTCTATCCAGCTGAGCTACAGGCGCAATCAATCACATTCATGATTGGTTGATTATCACAGGAATTGATGGTTGTAAATAAAAAATTCTGATGGACAGATGCTTATTCTACTGATACATTCCATACAGTCGTTTAATATCCATAAGAATGTTTTGTTTCGAAAATTTTAAACGTACGTTTTGATATTTGAAAAATGAAGTTTTCATTATTCGAGGTAACGGTATCTTTTTATGAAAAAACAGAAAATAACTTGGGACCCCGCCTCTGACGACAAAGCGCTTATTCGTTATGACCCGCTTCAGCGCTACCTGTCAGAGATCAGTCATTATAAGTTAATTACCCGTGAACGGGAGAAAGAACTGGGGTTAAGAATTCAGGAGGACAACGATACTGAAGCTGCTTATGAGCTGGTCACATCAAATCTGCGGCTGGTGGTTAAGATTGCGCTTGAATTTCAACGGATGTGGATGCAGAATCTTCTGGATTTGATTCAGGAAGGAAATATCGGGCTGATGCAGGCTGTAAAAAAATTTGATCCCTATAAAAATGTCAAATTTTCTTATTACGCATCTTTCTGGATTAAAGCATATATTCTTAAATTTATTATGGATAACTGGAGACTGGTCAAAATTGGCACCACGCAGGGCCAGAGAAAGCTGTTTTTCAAATTAAAAAAAGAAAAGCAGAGTTTGATTGACCAGGGGTTTGATCCCAAACCGAAACTCTTGTCTGAAAAGCTGGGAGTGTCCGAGCGGGAAGTTATTGATATGGACCAGCGGCTTGATGGATGGGATATTTCTCTGGATACTCCCATAAAAGAGGATTCTGACACGGATCGGATTGATTTTGTCAGTTCGGAAGCTGAGTCTGCGGAAGATCAAATGGCTAAAAAAGAGATTGAAACACTTTTGCACAATAAAATTGACGATTTTAAAAAAACCATGTCTTCAAGAGAACTTGAAATATTTGAACTGCGGATATACTCCGATTCACCGGTAACGCTCCAGGAAATCGGAGATAAATACAACATATCCCGAGAACGGGTTCGGCAAGTTGAAAAAAATATCATCAGGAAGATCAAAGAGTATTTTGAAAATGAACTGCCGGATTTTGCATCCTACATTGAAGATGGGTTGTCAATATAACAATGATGTATTAGTATAACAGTGATTTATAGGTTTTGGATATCTTCAATGTTTCAGGCAGTGCGTGATTTTTGAAGTCATGCGGGAGTGTTTATGAATTTGTGTCAGATTCCACTGGTCCTCTATGCAGGGGCCTTTTTGTTTTTATCGGGATGCACATCATTGTTACATACAGTTTCTCAGGATGTTCAGCCTTCCGAAGAGCAGCATTCAGTGCTATGGAAAACTCAGCCTGGTGACGAAAGCATTTATTTCTATTATACAGAATCCCAATTGCAGTGGGCGAAAGGAAATCTGGACAAGGCTACCAGTTTCCTCGAAAAGGCAATACATAAAGACCCTGAATCCGCCTATCTGAAAACCGAACTGGCCATGCTTTATCTTCAGCAAAAAGATGAAGATAAATCGTTGTCTGTTGTGAAATCAATTCTGGCAAAGAAGCCCGATGATATGGATGCACTCATCATTTTCGGCAGAATATCTCAAAGCCAGAATAAAATTGATGAAGCCATACGTGTTTATGAAAGTTTGATGAACAGGGATACAACGCAACAGAATATTTATTTGTTGTTAGGCGATCTGTACATGAATGCCGAAGACTGGTCAAATGCTTTACGGGTATATACGTTGTTGATTGAAAAGTTTCCAGAATCATATCCAGGCTACTTTTTTATGGGTAAAATTTATTCTCGCCAAGGTGATTTACCCCGTGCTGAAGCAGCATTTAAGAAAACGCTTGAAGTCGAGCCAGACCTTGAAGAACCATGGTTTGAACTCATCCAACTGTATCAACTACAGGACAGGTATGATCTCATAGAAACCGCCTATCAGGATATTCTGAAAGTGGCTCCGGGTGATATTCGAGCGTTGATGGGTCTGGGAATTATTTACAGCACTCAAGAAAAGAATGATAAGTCGCAAGCGATTTTCAGCCTGCTGGGAATGAAAAGTACAACAGACCAGAATGTAATCAAAAGCATTTTACAGTATTATATCGAGCAGAAGAAATATTCGGAAGCGGTTTTGATACTGGAAAGCATGCTAACCGCAGTACCCGACAGTTCCGAAATCCATTATGTGGCGGGTATTGCCTATGAAGGGCTGGGAGATAGAGAAAAAGCCATTGCTCACTTTAAACAGATATCGCCATCAGCCAAGTTTTATCCGGGAGTGGTTGCCCAGGTTTCTTTTTGGTATCAGGAACAGGGAAAAATTTCTGAAGCCATAGACTTTATCCAATTAGCCATTCAGAAAGTTCCGGATAACCCTGATTTTCGCCTGTACCTGGCCACATTTTATGAAGAAACGGGAGACACGGATAAAGCCCTGGAATCGATTCAGCATGGACTGAAGATAGATAATGAAAATGATCAGCTTTATTTTCGTCTCGGAGTAATTTTTGATAAAATGGGTCGTAAAACTGATTCCATAGATGCCATGAAAACAGCGCTCAGGATAGATCCCCAAAACCCCAGCGCGCTTAATTATCTTGGTTATACCTATGCGGATTTGGGGCAAAATCTGGATGAGGCCGAGCAGTTAATTCGGCAGGCTTTAACCTATAAGCCGGATGACGGATATATTACCGACAGTCTCGGTTGGGTATATTATAAAAAGGGGCTTTATCGTGAAGCACTTGAATATCTTGACAAAGCAGTAAAACTGATTCCTGATGATCCCACGATTCTGGAGCATATCGGAGATACATATCTGAAGCTTAATCATCCGCAGAAAGCATTGGATTATTATCGTCTTGCGCTGGAGAAAAAAGAAAACGAGAAAACCGATTTGCAGGAAAAAATCCGGGAACTCGAAACAAGGGGGCTTTAAACGCTATGCGTTACGCTTCTTTTGCTTGGCTGTTTACAATTGCCATGCTTGTATCCGGATGCAGCATGCTGAGCCAAACCCCTTCACAGATAGTAAATCAGCCGGAATCACCGGAAGTTACCAGAATCTTGATGAATCTCAGTCAGATTAACGCAGATATATCGACATTCAAAGGTACGGGAAAGATCAAGCTCTGGAAAAAAGACGGCTCTCAGATAGTTCGATCAGCCTGGACAGTCGCTCGTCCGAATAAAATTCGGGTTGTGATACAGGGAATCACAGGATTTCCTGTGGCCAGCATGGCAGCCGATGGTAAACGGTTTTATATGCTATCCTACGGTCAGGATAGTTTTTACCAGGCTGAGGTTCAAGATCCCAGCCTGGAGAAAATAGTGTCTATCCCAGTGACTGCGGGAGACATCATCAAACTGATTTCCGGAGTCGTTCCGATTCGCAAATACCAGTCGAGTACATTGCTTCCATGGTCATCTCAAAACGGTTATATATTATCTCTAATGGGGGAGAAGGGAACCGTTATAGAAAAGATATACCTGGATCAGACGCAAATGCGGGTTCAGCATATAGAGATGTTTACCCTTAAGGGACGACTGGCCTACCGTGTGGGTTTTAATGGAGAAACCGAAGTTGAAGGCTTCATAGTTCCTGCCAGGCTCGTTTTCAATGATGATGACGGATCAGGTTTTCAACTGGATATGGATCAATTCTGGCCCAATACGCCTGTGTCTTCGGACATGTTTGTGATTACACCGCATGGATGAGGAATCTCATGACCCTGCCTTTTAAAGCAGTCGCCCTTGAAGCCCGCCTGAAATCCTGCCGAAATGTTATCACTCTTGGTGTCAAGCCAAATTTTTCCGACTACACCACAGCCGAGGCCAGGCTTATTCTTAATTCCCGAAAGGTCTATTATCCGTCGCCATTTTATGCCGATCTTCTTGATACCGCAGGCATTGCCACTTTTCCGAGTTACCATACATATAAATTTGTCCAGGACAAGATCAAGCAGACCGCCCTTTTAAATATTTTGGGCATTCCCCATCCGCGGACCCGTGTATTTTATGGAAAACGTCAGATCGCCTCCATAACTCAGCATTTTAGTTTTCCGTTTATTGCCAAAATTCCCAGAGGTTCAGCCATGGGAAGGGGCGTTTTTCAAATTCAAACCCCTGAAGACATGGAGCGCTACACGCAAATTACATCCACAGCTTATATTCAGGAATATCTGCCTATAGATCGGGATATTCGTGTGGTTGTGATCGGGAATCGCGTGGTTCATGCGTACTGGCGGATTGCGCCTGCAGGTAATTTCCGTTCCAATGTAGCGGTTGGCGGGATCATCAAACTTGATCAGATTCCCGGCCCTGCTCTGGATATTGCCCTTCATACGGCTCTGAAATGTCGCTGGGATGATGTGGGAATCGACATCTGTCTATGCAATGGTCAGTACTATGTCATTGAAGCCAATATGAAATATGGCAAGGAAGGATTCCGGCAGGCCGGAATTGATTATTATCACCTGATGGAGTCAATGATCGAAAATGGTGAAATCTGAATATGTTCCCCATATTGTTCAGCAGGCGTTAAATCAGCGGGAGATTGACTATCTCTGCCCGATTGGGGCATTCAGCCAACATGGAATTCGGCGTGTTTCAGACCTGCATGAAGACACCGATTTCCGTCAGTCGTTTTCGATTGATGGAGACCGGATTCTCCACTCGCTGGCTTATACACGGTATATCGACAAAACTCAGGTTTTTTATCTGGTTCAGAATGATCACATCACTCACCGGGTGCTTCATGTGCAACTGGTCTCCAAAATTGCACGAACCATCGGCCGATTTATAGGCTTGAATGAAGACCTGATTGAAGCCATCTCCCTGGGTCACGACATCGGCCATACGCCTTTTGGGCACGATGGTGAAACATTTTTATCTGAAATATGCCGAGCAAACGGAGTCGGCTCTTTTCTTCACAATCTTCAAAGTGTCCAGTTTCTGGATCGCGTTGAACGCAAGGGAAAGGGATGGAACCTCTGCCTTCAAACATTGGATGGCATTCTCTGCCATGATGGCGAAATCCATAATCAGCGGCTTGAGCCCTTGCGCTTCAAGACTTTTGAAACTCTTGAAAGTGAAATGGCTGCAAAACAAAATAATCCGGCCTTTGGGCTGACACCCATGACACTCGAAGGGTGTGTGGTTCGTATGGCGGATACTGTCAGTTACATCGGCAGGGACATTGAAGACGCCATTCGCCTGAACATGATCCGGCGATCCGATCTTCCCCCCCAAAGCGTCAAGGTTCTGGGAAGCACCAATGGAACCATTGTCTATCGTCTGGTAATGGATATCATTCAAAACAGCTTTCAAAACACCTACAC
>JBAXVB010000264.1:0-5474 GCA_037129415.1 Deltaproteobacteria bacterium | reverse complement strand
CGGAGCATCCGCAGTCCATACACCACAGTCCAGAGAAGGCCGATGAATCCTGCTACAGCCGCCCACGGCCGATCCGTGAATGTTCCAACCAGAATAAGAATCTCGCCCACAAAATTGTTGAGGCCCGGAAGCCCGAGCGAAGCCAGTGTAAAAAACAGGAAGAACCCGCTCCATACCGGGATGGTTTTCCACAGTCCGCCAAGCTCCGAGAGCTTTCGCGTATGCAGGCGCTCATCCAGCATACCGATCAGGATAAACATTGCGGATGTTGTGATGCCATGGTTGATCATCTGAATCATGGAGCCGCTCAGGGCGGTTACATTCCACACGCTAAGACCGACAACGATCAGCCCGATATGGCTTATGCTCGAATAGGCCACCAGGCGTTTTAAATCCTCCTGAGCCAGGGCGATCCAACTGGCATAGAACATTCCCGTCAATCCCAGAACCAGGAGCAGTGGAGAAAAAAACTGGGCGGCGGCGGGAAATAGCGGAAAGGCAAAGCGAAACAGGGCATACACTCCGGTTTTTAGAAGGAGTCCTGCCAGAATCACGCTTCCGGCCGTGGGCGCCTCGGTATGTGCGTCTGGCAGCCAGGTGTGCAAAGGAATCAACGGAATCTTGATGGCAAAGGCCAGTGCAAAGGCGCCAAAAAGTGTCAGCTCCAATGGTAGGCTAAAGGAGGTATGCATCAGTTGGAGCAAAGCGAAAGTAGTTTCACCGGTTTGCCGTTCATGAATAACGTGAAGACTTAGCAGAGCCAGGAGCATCACAAGACTTCCCGAAATGGTGAAGAGCGCAAATTTGACCGTGGCGTAGATGCGCCGCTCGTGCCCCCATATCCCGATTAGAAAAAACATCGGAATTGCCTGTATCTCCCAGAACAGGTAAAAGAGAAACAGGTCTGCTGCAAGGAACACACCCAGGATGCCGGTCAGCATGGCAAGCAGGAAAAAATGAAATGCTGCCACATGATCGGTGATCTCTTTCCAGGAGACCAGTACTGCCAGTGCTCCAAGAGCTGTGGTAAGAAGAATAAGCAGCAGGCTGATGCCATCCAGAGCCATGGTAAAGCGAATCCCCAGCGAATCCATCCAGGAAAAGTCTTCAACCCGCAGCCAGTTTCCGGCAAGTCCGGCAGGCTGGGGACTTGTGTTCAGAGCAAAAAGCGACAGCACCAGAACAAGGTCTGTCAGCATTACCGTCAGCGCAAGCAGGCGACACGCCCGCTCATTTTGCCGACACGCCAGCGCGCCCAGAGCGCCCATCAGCGGAAGAAAAACTATTATGCCAAGCAGGGGAATTGAGTTCATATTTGAAGATACCACCATGCCACGGTCAGACTGCACAATATCAGGGTAAATCCGGTAACCATCATTGAGACATACTGCGAGACTCTGCCCGTTGTCCAGAGTCTGAGCCTTTCAGCTAATGTCAGGAATGACCGGGCGATTTGATCCAGCCCGGCATCAACCCATCCTACATCAACCTTATGCCATAAAAATACCGCCGTTTTCCGGTAGGGCGTGATGATCCGGGTCTGGTAGAACCGGTCCAGGTAAAAGCCGTTCAAAAACAGAGAGTGCAATTTCATTTGAAATGTCTCATCATTGCATTCACTTGGCTGGATGCGGGCGCCGTAAAAAATCCAGGCGAAAATCACCATAACAATCGTTATCAGTGCTGATCCCAGTTGCATGGTGAATTCCATTTCCGGGGAGGCGTGCAGCTCCGGCGCAACACCCGGAACCATCGCCAGATAATGAGCCAGCCACTCGTTTCCGGCCCAGTTGACGGGGAGATTTAAAAATCCTGCAAACAAGGAAAGAACGGCCAGCGGCCACAGTACCCATGTCATCAGGTTGGGGACAGGTGGATGGGAGACAGGCGTAGGTGCTTGGCTCCTGTCTGCATGAGACTGCCCGAAAAACACAACAAAAAACAGCCGGAATGCATAGAGCGGTGTGATTATGGCAGCCATCGCTGCAATGGTCCATAAAACCTTGTAAATCGCCTGGGGTTGAAGAAATACGGCCAGAAGAATGCGATCCTTGCTGAAAAACCCAGATGTCAGGGGAAAAGCTCCCAGCGCAGCCGTTCCTGCCAGAAACAGCCAGAACAATTGGGGTGTTTTTTGCCGTAGTCCTCCCATCCTGAAAATGTTCTGTTCTTCGTGAAGCGCATGAATGACGCAGCCCGCAGCCAGGAATAGAAGGGACTTGAAGAAAGCATGGGAAATCAGGTGAAACAGGCTTCCCGCCAGATCCCCAGCGCCTACAGCTAAAAACATGTACCCTACCTGACTGATGGTGGAATAGGCAAGAATGCGTTTGATATCTTTTTGAACCAGAGCGGCAAGAGCGCCAAAGCAGATGGTCACGACACCGACACAGGCAATAAGAGCCATGACAAGAGGCGAGCCCTGAATGACAGGAAAAAACCGCATCAGTAGATAAACCCCGGCGGTGACCATGGTGGCTGCGTGAATAAGCGCAGATACCGGAGTGGGTCCGGCCATGGCATCCGGGAGCCAGACAGCAAGGGGAAGCTGCGCGGATTTGCCGATTGCCGCCAGGAGCAGCAAGAATCCGATAATCCCGGCTGTCTGAGAGCCGAGGCTGGCGGCGCTGTCGTTAATGCCGGAAACGGAAAGATGACCCAGATTGATCCAGCAGAGCGCAATGGCGATGCCAAAGGCTACATCACCCAACCGGGTTACGACAAAAGCCTTGGCGCCGGCATTTGCAGCTTCGGGTTTTTCGTACCAGAAACCGATCAGCGCGTAGGAACAAAGTCCCACCGTTTCCCATCCCAGGTATAGAAACACCAGATTGCCGGCGGTGACGATCACCAGCATGGCGAATACAAAGAGGTTCAGAAAGCAGAAATAGCGGACGTAACCGCCTTCGCGGCGCATGTAGGCCACCGAGTAGATGTGGACCAGGCTGGATACAAAGGTGACCATTAGCGCCATCATGGCCGCCATAGGATCATAGTAAATATCCATGTCCACCTGAAACGAACCGGCGCTAAACCACTGCGCCAGGGTCAGGCTTTGAACCTTTTGACCGGACAGGAGAAAAGCGGTCAATGCCAGGACAAAGGCTGCCAGCACTGCTGTGCAGGCTATGGTTTCAACGGTGCGCCGGGACAGGCGCCGTCCGATCAGCGCCAGTATCAAGGCGCCCAGCAGGGGAAACGATAATAGTAGGAAGAGTACCGGTTTCACATCATCCCTTCAGCAGACTACAGAGATTGGCGTTGGTTGATCTGGTTCGACGCCGGATGCACACAATGAGCGCCAGGGCGACGGCGATTTCAGCCGCAGCAACTGTCATGACAAATAAGGCCATGACCTGTCCGTTCATGTCCTGCCAGCGCATGGCGGCGGCGACGAATGCGATTCCAGCGGCGTTTAGCATGACTTCCACGCCGATCAGAATCATGAAGAGATTTTTCCGGGTCATGGCGCAAGCCGCTCCCATCGCAAAAAGTAGTATCGCCAGAAACAGTATGTGCGTAAAGGGTGTGGTCATAAGGTATCCTCTTCCCTCGCCTCTCGCCGTCCAAGATAAAGTGCTCCGATCAGTGCCGCAAGAAGCAGCAGGGAAACGATTTCGACCGGAAACCAGTACTCCTGAAACAGAATCAAGCCGAACTCTTGTGGTGTACCCATCACTGCGGGAGGGCGCAGCCGGTTACCGGGATCGGCAAAGACAAGCAGTCCTGCCATGACCGCGCTGATTCCTGTCAGAATAATGGCTGGAAGCCATTTCTTGATGCGTGACGGTCTATCAACAGGAGACTGCTGATCTTTCACCATCATGACTACAAAGAGAAACAGCACCATGATTCCGCCTGCGTAAATAATGACTTCAAGAGCCGCCAGAAGGGGCGCGCCCAGAAGATAGAACAGCACGGCTGTTCCCATAAAGGAAATTACCAGATAACACACGGCATGAACCGTGCTTTGCCGGGTAATGGCCAGACCGGTCGCGCTGATAACAATAGCCGCTGCAATGTAAAAAATGATGTTAAGTACGGTCATCGATATCCTTATGAATAACTCCTGAAACCTGCCGGCTGGAAGCCGGCTCCACTTGTATTGTCGTCTATTCTTCAGCCTCAAACCAAAGATTTTGTAGTTCAATTTCTATTTCCTGAAATGGCTCAGCTCTAACTTTGTCGTTTTCTGCGTAAACAGAAAATAGCATCCATCTGCCAGAATCAAGTTTATAGACTTCAAAAATTTCTTCTACAGGGTTTATCAGCCAAAGATAAGGGACTCCAAATAGAGCATATATAGGCATTTTTTTTGCTCTATCAGTTTTTTCAGTACTTGGTGAAAGGACTTCGCAAACCCAGTCAGGAGGAACAGAGATATAGTTTGTATTTGGAAATTTTGTTAATCTTTCTTTTTTCCAGCCTGCTAAATCAGGGACAAATATATCTTGACCAAGTTTAATTTCCGGCTCATCTAAAATTACCCAACCTCCTGGACCACCGCGACCGAATCTGTAAGGCGGTCCAATTTCAAACCCTATTCCGGAGACAACATTGCAATGCTTTGGTGAAGGTCTGGGCATTGCGATCAATTCACCATTAATAATCTGTCCTATCATGTTTTCTGGCATGCTATATAAATCCTCATAAATGGCGATTTTCTTTATCATCTGTAACATTTAATTACCCTTTACGAGCATTGTTGCTCTTGGTATTTTTCCTGTATGCGTATGCAGCTTTTTCTTGCTTTATCTTTACCATACTGGGTTTAACGATCAAGATCGCTGGCTTATCTTTTTGTGTCCGGTGAAGCGACTGGTCAACTTGCAAAGACAAAGAATTGTGTTTCTGTTCTGTTCAGTCCGGCGATACCTGGAATTCATTTAAAGCTAATTGCCTGATATTTTTTAAAATACCTAAGACGTGATATAAATCATTACCGGGATTCATTAAATCAAACACCCGTGATACACCGTAAGTTGGAGACTCCGCTATCACAAGTTTTAGAAATACATAGCTGTCGCCGTTTGTTATCAAACCGAAGCACGGTTTTTGGGGTACGGGACTGGCTAACATATAGGATAGAATCTGCGCCAGTCCCGCCCTGACCGAAAGCTCAGCGCGCTTTGACTCAATGACAAGCACCCAGAAATTTTGTTCCAAAACCAGGATATCAATTCTGCCTTCAATGGTGATATCTTCATCCATGCTTGTGACATGGACCGATGTTTGTGTTCTGATATGAAATGGCGCTAACAAAAGATTCGACAAATGAAGAAGTGGGGACAGAACAGTAAGCTGAACAGCATTTTCAAGCATAACCGGATACTTGGTCAGATTCATGTAACCAGCTTTGACCAAATTGAGAAACTTTTTCTCTTCTGCATTAATTTCGGGTGGCTCTGCCTGCCATTCAGGGAAAAACAGACCATCTTCACTCAATTGAAGATTAAATTTTTTTTCCAGATCAT
>JBAXVB010000263.1:0-5483 GCA_037129415.1 Deltaproteobacteria bacterium | reverse complement strand
GCATCCTCGCCTTCGAAAAATTGATCGAAAGCTCCGGCAGCAAAATCACGTTCACTCCACCGGCCAGCGCCATGTCGCACTCCCTGGAGCGAAGGCTCTGACATGCCAGGTGCACCGCCACCAACGACGACGAACATGCCGTGTCCACCACCATGCTCGGCCCTGTCAGTCCCAGCATGTATGAAAGCCTCCCTGCGGCTACGCTTAGAACGCCTCCGGTGGCAAAGTAGGGATCAATCCCTTCGTAATCCTGCTGCGCATACCGAAGCGCTGCATAATCGAATGTGCCGATTCCCATAAAAACGCTCGCCGCAGTTCCGCGCAAGCCGGCAGGAGAGATACCTGCATTCTCGATTGCTTCCCAGCACACCTCCAGAAGCAGCCGCTGTTGCGGGTCCATCCCGACAGCCTCCTTCCGTGATATCCCGAAAAAGGACGCATCGAAGAGATCAACATCAGGCAGAAATCCGCCGTAACGGGTACACATCTTACCAGGAGCATCGGGATCAGGATCATAAAGGGCATCGATGTTCCACCGATCTTTGGGCACTTCCGTGATGGCATCGAAGCCCTGACAGAGTATCCGCCAAAAACCCTCCGGATCAACAACTTCTCCAGGGAACCGGCATCCCATCCCCACTATCGCAAGAGGTTCTGACCGGATGAGTTCGTATGCCTCAATCCTCGTCCGCGCCTCCTGGAGGGCATTGAGAAGCCTCTGAGGGGCAAGATTGTCGGGGGCTGTCACCGGATTCCTGTCTTTTGGCCGGTCCATACTATTATCCTTTCAGCAACAATTCGAGCTTTGCAAGCTCGTTTGCGATCGAATCATTGATTTCCTCTGCGGACAGAACCACAACGGCTCCGCTTCCTTTGTCCTTGCGGTATTCCTGCGTCGTTTGATGGCTTTGGTCATAAGCCATTCCCATTTCTTCGGCAAGATAGCCTGCGAGCGCATCCACGGTTGGATAATCGAATATTAGGGTCGGCCTTAATGGTCTTCCCATGTCTGTTTCGAACTTGTTCTTCAACTCCATGGCCATCAGCGAATCAATCCCAAGATCGAAAAGCCCCTGGTCGGGTGATACCCGTTTTGTATGCTTAAGATGAAGCACCGTCGCTACCTGCATCTGCACGTAATCTATCAGAGCTGTCCTGCGTTGTCCGGCAGGTGTCCCCTCCAGTTTCCCGATTATGTCGGATTCTTCCTTCGATGCACTCCTATTCCCGGAACTTTCTTCCGACGCACTCCTATTCCAGGAACTTTCCTCAGACGCACTTCTCTTTCCGGAACTTTCCTCCATCACTGCCTGAAAAAAGGGAGGAATCGACCCCCGATAATGGTACCGAAGATACTTGTCCCAGCTTACCTGAAGCACAGATGCCTCAGTCTCATCATGAAGAATCAATTGCTCCAGTATATCAAATCCCTCCGCAGGAGAAATAGCACTGATCCCACGGGCTGCAATACGCTCAGCATCCCGATTTCCCAGCTCAGCCGCCATCCCGAGTTCCCATGGTCCCCAGTTGACGCTAAGCCCATGCAGCCCTTGCCTCCTTCGTTCGTACATGAATCCACTAAGGAAAGCATTGGCCGCCGCGTAGTTGGACTGGCCGGCAGACCCAAGTACCGATGCTACGGAAGAAAAGCAGACAAAGAAATCGAGATTCATATCCAGAGTCGCTTCGTGCAGGTTCCATGCGCCATCGGCCTTTGGCGAGATCACCTTGCGGAATCGCTCCATATCTTGCTTCATCAGAACGCCGTCGGATAGAACGCCGGCACCATGAATAATCCCCTTGAGCGGCGGCATCCCGGAAATGGCTTCTATAATCATTAGAACATCCATCCGTTTTGCGACATCCGCTTTGAGTACATTCACCCTCACTCCCGACTGTCTTAGCTTACGAAATTGCGCCTCCGCCGCTGCCGATCCTTCGTTCCGCCCGACAAGCACCAGGTTTGTGGCTCCTTTCTCCGCCAGCCACCGAGCCGTCTCGAGTCCGAGTACTCCGAGTCCCCCGGTAATCAGGTATGTTGCATCCGGCAGTAGAGTTAGCCTCCCCTTGTATGGCAATAGCAGCGGCATGATCCTTGCGCCATAGCGTGAATGATCCCGGATCATTATTCGATCTTCCATGTCGGCGCGAAGTATGGATTCGAAAAGGAGCTTTGTCTGATAACTGAAGGCTGAAGGTTGCAATCTGTCATCGGTCATCTGTTGTCTATCATCTGTAAGGCTAATATCAATACATGAACATTTCCATTCTGGATGCTCCATCCGGATCACGTTTCCCAGTCCCCAGATCAGCGATTGATGGGGACAGAGGCCAGGTTCCAGGGATGTGACAGGCGGCAGGCAATTACTGCATACCGCCGATTGAGCGCCACGGGTAACAAGCCATAGTCGGGGCTGAACCTCAGCCTTATTTCCCGCCAAAGCCTGAACGAGATAAAGGATACTCCCGCAGGCCAGCGCCTCTGCTTTTTCCAGAGAACTATGGCTCATCCAGTCCCCCGTATCAAGGCTCCAGAGATGGATGATTCCTTTGCATGGATGGCCGTCATAGCAGCATTCACCGATCAGGCGGATGAAATCCAACGGTTCGCCGGGGTTAATCCGGTAAAGTCCCTCTTTGTTCAGGCCGTATTCAGGACCGGGAAGGATTAGAATAGCATCCTCTCCTTGCTTCTGCAAAAGCTTACTGATGGCATCTCCAACGCCCCTGCTGTCTGCAAAGATGAGCCATCCGCCTGTCCCTGCATCGCTTGATGACGGATGATAGATTGGAAGCCAGTCCACGCGATACAGCCATTCCTCATGACTTGCATTCCGTCGTAAAGTCTTTTGATTCAACAGCCTGTCGTGTGTGAGTTTTCTTGCGTTCAGGCCGCTGATCTTCAAGAGAGTTCCGCCGCTCTCATCGAACAGGGTGATATCGCCGGTCATCCCCTGTGTAAGCGGATCAATCGCGCTGATCGCCGAATGGCACCACAGTAGGCAGCCCGGCTTTGACCACCGGATGGAAGATACTGTCTTTTGACCAAAGAACTGTATTTCATCCATGGAAAAAGGGATATAGGTGGTGTTTTGATCTTCCGGGCTAAATTTCTCCTGCTTCCCTGGTCCGGCCTCCCAGAGCCGTTGACCCCAGATACAGAAAAACTGGAAACAGGAATCAATGAGACCAGGATAGATCAAAAAATCTTCGTAGTTCACGGAGGTTTCAGGAGCCTCCAGAAGACAGAAGGCTTCTTTGCCCTGTTTCCATATATTCCGTATCCACCGGAAGGAATCGCCGAGGATGTGGCCGGCCATTGATATCTCTGCATAGAACGCTGAAGCATCAATTGACTCCCACTTCGTCCGCGCTACTTCCGACCATGCATAAGCGTCAGCAAGGGGCGCTATAGACATTTCTTTTGGAACCCGGATTTTTCCGGAAACATTGCGGTCCCATGCCTGTTCATCCCCGTCTTTGTCAGAGCGGGTTTGGAGCGCGTTCGGGCAGGTTTGCCAGAAGATATTTTGGCCGCCCCTACCCATTATGTAAAAGGTGAAAAGGCCTTCCGACTCTGGGATAATCACCGTCTGGACAAGCGAGGCATCGCCATCACCATCACCATCACCGATCGTCATGGCCTTTTCCAATAGCACGCCTTCCAGGGTGACTATTTCCGTGTGGAATGCTTTTTGGACTGACTGCAAGACCATGGAAAGCCAGGTGGCTCCGGCAACCACAACAGTCCCGAACAGTTGATGGTCATCCAGAAATGCCTGGGAATTTCTGCTGAAAGTTGTTTCAAAGCGTATCTCGCGAGATAGTGGAAGGCTAAGACGCCTGCCGAGCAAAGGATGCGGCAAATCGAATATATCACCCGTTCTTGCCGGCAGAATTCCGGCTCTACGGAGAGGTGCTACAGTCTCCAACCAGAAGCGCTCTTGCAGGAAGGGGTAGGTAGGGAGAGTTACCTTGTGATACGCCTGTTCTGCATAAAAATGATCCCAATCAATCCGGATGCCGTTGACATAGGTCTTGGCCAAACGCTGAAGGTCATTTTGAAAATCGTTTGTATCGCCCTTAAAATCGAAACGGACAATTTGTTTCTCGCGTAAATGAACTGGCTCTTTCGTTAGCCAAATCCGGCAAGATGCAGGCTCGCACCTGTCCAGAGATTCCAGGGATGAAGCAAGAGATATTTTGGCCATGTCGCGCGTTTTAAGCGCGGCAAGCAGGATGTTCAATCCGGCCTTCAGCTCTTCCTTTGTCGCGGCAATGATCGCCAACCGGTAGCCGAAATGGGAGCGGCTGGTATTAGCTGTATAACATAAGTCCCCCAACCTGAACTGCTGCTCCGGATGAGCGCTGATATGTCGCTGATACCGATCAGCGAGGCTATTCAATGCCTCTTCTGTTTTTGCGGACAAAGTCAGCAGATGCAGCGGCCACCGATCGCCGTCTTTGTCGCTGATCTCGTCCGGCGCCTCTTCCAGCACAACATGGGCATTCGTACCGCTAAAGCCGAAGGCGCTAACGCCGGCAATCCGCCGACCCGCCGCAGGCACCCAGGGCATCCCCTTTGTCGCCACCTTGATCGGTATGTTCTTCCAGTCGATATGGGGATTGGGAGTTCTGAAATGAAGCTGGGCAGGTATCTCCTTATGTTGCAATGATAGCACTACCTTGATCACCCCGGCGATTCCGGCTGCCGCCTCAAGATGGCCGATGTTGGTCTTAACCGACCCTACGATCAGCGGGTCATCATAAGTCCTTTCCTTGCATAGTGCTGCCGCCAGTGCGTTGATCTCAATCGGGTCGCCAAGGGAAGTACCCGTGCCGTGAGCTTCGACATAGCTAATGTGGCGGGGTTCGAGTCCGCAGCCGGCGACCGCCTGCCGAATCACCTCTTCCTGGGACGGTCCGCTGGGGACGGTGAGGCCGCCCGACGCACCATCCTGGTTGACGGCGGAGCCTCTGATTATCGCCAGCACTCTGTCGCCATCACCAAGGGCGTCTGCGAGGCGTTTGAGTACTATCACCCCGCAGCCCTCTCCGCGGACATACCCGTCGGCAGAGGAGTCGAATGTCTTGCAGCGGCCGTCACGCGCCATCATCCCGGCTTTCGAAAAATTTATGGATGGTTCGGGAGCGAGGATATAGCCAACTCCTGCCGCCAGCGCCATGGAGATTTCCCGGTTTCGCAGGCTCTGGCAGGCGAGATGAATCCCGACGAGCGACGACGAGCAGGCTGTATCAATGGACATGCATGGGCCGGCCAACCCAAGCAGATACGACAGGCGTCCCGCCGCCACACTGTGGGTAGCGCCGCTTACCTGGTAGGCATCGATGGAGTTTCGATCCTGCAAACCAGCCCGGATCAAGGCGTAGTCAAAGGTGCTGATCCCGACAAAGACTCCGGTCGCACTCCCGAACAACTGCTCCATCATTTGGTTGGCATGTTCGAGCGCTTCCCAGCTTAC
>JBAXVB010000262.1:0-5497 GCA_037129415.1 Deltaproteobacteria bacterium | reverse complement strand
GGATTATCATGAATGACAATCCAATATCAAGATAAAACAAGGCAGGAAAAAACAAACCATTCTCTGGGACGAAACCAGGCAAACCCCATAAGCGATATCACGACTTGGCGTGGCATCGCAGGTTATACTTTTTTGTCAAACAATATTCCGATCATCTGGTCCATCTTTTCAACCAGATTCAAAAACTCTTCGCTGGGAATTTCCCGAATGACCTTATTGGTGCCTCTTTCAACCACCTTTACGATCATCTTCCCCGAATCCTTGTACTGGGAAAATACCATTCCGACCTCTTGCATCTTATTGATTTTACTTTCCAGATCCTTCAGCATGGCAGGCAATGCCTGTACCTCGCCTTTCGCCTGCTTCTGCTGATCCAGATTTTGCGAATCAATTTGATCCCGGGTTCTTAAATCAACTTGATCCAGGTTTTGAACCGGTTTGACTTCGGATTGCTCAGGAGCCTGCGACTCGGGATAGCCCATGGATTTCACATCCACAAAACCGGTCTGAAACCGCTGAACTTTAAGTGATTGTGTTACTTCCATACCTGCCTCCACTACTTTATGTATGCATGAACCATTTTTTTACCATCCGCAAGCTGTCGAATCTGGGTGGAAACATCCAGTTGGCGCCGACGGATTTCCGACATCACTTCAAATACCTGGCTACCAAGCATCTGAATCTGCTTCGCAAGCTGTGTATCACTGCTGACACCTGCCTCCTGAAGTTCCTTCATGACATCTCGATGATCTTCAGCCAGAGATGCCAGCACATCCGGATCAGCTTCCTTCAGAGCCATCCTTACTTGATCCGTGACAGCGGCAAGCTTCAGATATAGCATTTCGTGTATATTATGCTGCAATGCGGAATCCCATCCGAGATTCTGTTTGATATGAAAGATCGTGATCCGAGACCACTGCAGACGGCATTTGCTTCAAAGCCTCAGCAAACCCTTCCTTGATGGTCGTAAGAAGCCCTTCCACTTCACCCAGAATCTCGTTGTCATTTCTTAGGTTGGCCAAGGTCAAGCGGTTCAGTATATACTTGTACAGATCGGAAAGATTCTCTACCAGGCTGCCGCCCATATCCCGGTCCAGCGCACAATCCAGTTCCGTAACAATCGCCACCACTCTGGAGATATTCTCACCTTTAGTTCTTGGATTCCCTGCCTCAAGCCCGACCCTCGCTGCTTGAAGAAACCGCACGGACCCTTCCAGGAGTTTTACCAGTATCATTTCTTTGCTGTCAATTGTACTGGCGACTCGGTTGTAAGCACTGTATCCTGCGTATGTCATAGGGTCTCCTCAATATCCACGCCGTCGTAGGGATTATTTGAACTATGGATTTTTTCGATTATAATCAGTCAATATTTCATAAATTATTCTGTCGTCTGTTATACGTCGCCTGTCGTCTGTCATTTCGTACCCCAGCCACTTTGAAGCGCATCAAGATTTGAAGTCAATGAGTTGGACGTGTTCTGATATTGGCCCAGAAGCACTTCGAGAGAAGAAAACTGCGTCCGAAGGCGGGTTTCTGACATTGTCATACGGCTATTGAGCGTTAGAATCTGTTTATCCAGACCATCAATACTTCCCTGAATTCCCTTCGTCCGGGCTGCCAGCGTTCCGCCTTGAATGTCCAGAATCTTTTCTACAGAAGTGGCCATCCTAAGCGCAAACCCTTCCTTTCCTGTGTCGGTTTTCGTAAAGAATTTGACAACATTATCAAAGTTATCTTTCAGTTGTGTACTGAATACACTGGAGTCCAGCTCCAATTTTCCCGCTGTATTGGTTGAAACGCCAAGGTCAGTCAAGTGACTTAGCGTTGCCGGAAGTCCGGAAACCGAATTGGACAACAGGTTTTGAACCTCGCTTTGAATCCGACGGGTGGTGGAATCTCCAAAAAGAGTGCCGGTTGCCTTGGTCTGTTTATCGTAACTCTGCAAATTGTTCATAGAGTCCATCAGTCCATTGTAGGCATCCAAAAAAGCATTCAACCGCGTGGTGAAAAGCTCATCGTTGCGATCGACTTCGACTGTTGTAGTGCCCAGGGCTTTCAGCTTCAGTGAAACACCGCCAACGACATCGGAAATGGTATTGGATGCCCGGCTGATATTGGTTACACCATCCACAGTGATGTCTGCGTTTGCTGCGCCCTGGAGCTGAGCCAGATTTTTAGTGCCGCTATAAGTGCCGGCCGTTAACCCCGAATTAGTCGTCGTTCCACCAATGACTATGTCACTGCCTGTTATATTGTTCAGCAAAAGAGACCCATCTGTTTGCAATGTGGCTGTAACACCTGCCACATCATAATTGATATTGGCAATCAGCCCCACCATGTCTGGGGAAGCGGTCACAGCAATCCCGTTAATCGTCAAACCATCAACAGCTCCACTGCCGCTTACCCCCTTATAGCTGGTAGCGCTGGTCGTGTAAGCCAGCCGGGATAGGCCTGATGAATCAAGATTTGCCGCGAGTTTCGGATCAGTGGTACCATCTTCTGTTACCGTCAAGCTGATGACATTGGCCGCTCCGGTCTGCTTTCCTGTCAGGGATAAAAAACTGTTTGTACCATCGTTGATAACAGATGCGTAAATCCCCGTATCTGCGGCATTGATGGATGTTGCAATATTTGAAAGCGTGCTGGTTGCACCCACTGCAATATTGACCGCAGCGCTGCTGCCCATCTTGAGCTGAATGGTACCCTTGCCCACAGCTTCGGTCGGAGAAAATCCGGTACTGGTCAGTTTATGAACTGCTGCCAGTTTATTCACCGTTACCGAATAACTTCCAGCCACTGCCGTTTTTTCCGCCGAAGCAGTCAGCGTGCTGGTGTTGCTGGATGTCGCGGCATAACTGGTAATATCCGATGAGGTGTCCAGGTTCCTGGCGGCGTTTTTTACGTCTTTCAGGCTGCCCTGAAGGGAACTGTACGCGGTAAGTTTGACTTGATAAGCTGCTTCCTGCGTCTGAAGTTTTGTAATGGGCTTTTGCTGAAGCGCCTGAAGCTGAGATATGATTTTATCCGTATCCATCCCCGAAACCAGACCACCAACAGAAATTGACATGACATGTCCCCCTTTTTAAAACCCAAAAAATAAAGTAACGACTCAACAGGAATTCCCCCCGGCGAACCGGGGGGATGATTTACATCACTGTTTTAACTGATCAGAACTACTGAAGCAGTTGCAGTACTTGCTGCGGGAGCTGCTTGGCCTGAGCCAACATGGCCACGCCGGCCTGCATCAGTATCTGCTGTTTGCTCATATCTGCGGTTTCTTTGGCAAAATCCGCATCTAATGTTCGACCGTTGGCTGCAGAAAAGTTCTCCGAAGCATTCTGCAGGTTGGCAATGGTGGAGTCCAGCCGGTTTTGGACCGCACCCACCTCGCTCCGGTTAACCGCAACCTTGTCCAAGGCATCATCAATCCTGTTAATGGCATTGTTGGCGTTGGCCAGGCTTTCGACACTTAGGCCTTGTCCGACAGCTTCGGAGCTTCCCCCTTGCTCGACAAATCCAGCAGCCATTGCACTGGTGGTGGTAAGGGCAGTAGATGCAGAGCCGGCAATTTTGATACTAGCGCCTGTGTCTGAAGTTAGCGCTATAGTGCCAGTGGTTAAACTCGTTGCCGCAGTACCGAACGCATTCGTTAATACCGTAACCGCCGCAGCAGACCCCGCAGTCGCCATTTGAATATTCTGTCCGGAAGCAGAGGATATAACCAGTTTTCCAGTAAGCGTCTCAACACTGGCGCTAATTCCATTTCCGATGTTATTAATCGCAGAAACCACATTAGTCATGGATGTGGCACCTGTAAAATTCACAGCAGAACCATTAATGGTAATTCCAGTCGCATTAGCAGCACTTAACACTGTGACATTGACCGTATACTTGACCTCGGTTGTCGCGGTAGCAGATACACCGGATGCATCTTTTACCAGATTAATCGCGGCTGCCTTATCACCGGCGGTAGCCCCTGTGGTTGCGCCCACGGAAACCCCATTTAAAAACAGATCGCCAGCAGCCATCGCATTGGTTGTAACTGCCATGCCGGTGGAACTTGTTGATCCAGTGGAGATGTTAAGCCCCCATTCTTTCACATTGGCGGCCGTAAAATCGGACCCCGCCGCGGTTCCCCCCGCGGTTCTGTCAGTTGACATAGTGGCGGTAATCGAAATGGCTTCATTGCTCTCATCGGTCAGGGCAATGTAGCCTTTATATGTATTTGCGTTAAGGCCCGTGTTCGTTGTGGTTCCGGCAACATAAATGTTTTCACCAGTATCATTACTCAGCGTTATGGAGTTATCTGCGTTCAATGTAGCTGTAACCCCGGGAGCACCTTTGTTGATATTATCGACCAGTTCCGTCATGCTTCCAGAAGATGCTATAGTAGCCATAGCGGTAGCCGACGTACCGATTACTAGGCCAGTGACAATGCCGCTGCCCCCGCCTGCTCCTTTATAAGTGTTGTAAGCAGCTGCAGTGACACCTGTAGAGGCAGTTGCCGCATTGATAGCCGAAGCTGCACCCGCTGCCGTATTTGAAGCGGCTACGCCAATCGCCGTACCATTGATCGACATTCCTGATGAAGTCGTGGTGCCCACCCTGCCACTGTTTAACTCACCAAGTTTGGAATACCCATTCAGATTCAAAGCCGTGGTTTTTGTACTCTTTAACGAAACAGATATGGTTTGTCCGGAATTGGCGCCAATCTGAAGACTCTTGGTTCCTCCGGTTCCATCCAGAAGGCCGATGCCGTTAAACTGCGTGGCGCCGGAAATCCGGTCAATTTCTTTGAAGAGCTGATCCATTTCACCCTGAAGCGATGCACGGTCAGAAGCCGAATTGGTGTCATTCGAGCCCTGCACTGCAATTTCCCGCATCCGCTGCAGAATCGTGGTGACTTCCTGCATTCCGCCTTCTGAAGTTTGAAGCATTGATATACCGTCGTTGGCGTTTCGAACTGCCTGATCTACACCCCTGATTTGGGCTGTAAACCGATTGGAAATCGCCATCCCTGCAGCGTCATCTTTTGCACTGTTGATCCGAAGACCAGATGAAAGCCGCCCCAATGATTTGTTCAATAAGCCTTGCGTCTTGGACAGATTGCGCTGTGCATTCAAAGACGCCATATTGGTATTAACTGTCATAGCCATGGTAGTATTCCTCCTTGAATAGTTGGTTGACCTCGGGCCTCTATGCCCTTGGTTTGAAATCGAGTTGTCTTTTTTACTGTGTTAATTCTAATATCGGCATCCTGCCGACAAACTTGAATATTTTTTTTACCGTTTGAACTTGTTCTTTCCTTTCAATAACAATATCGCCGTTATT
This sequence comes from Deltaproteobacteria bacterium, assembly GCA_037129415.1. Taxonomy (GTDB): domain Bacteria; phylum Desulfobacterota; class Desulfobacteria; order Desulfobacterales; family Desulfatirhabdiaceae; genus RAAP-1. Next base: position 166 of record JBAXVB010000262.1, on the reverse strand, counting down.
GTGGGAAACTTGAATATTTTTTCTTCCTTTCGTTTTTTTGGGTTATGTTATTGTGTGTGTTAACTCTGACATCGGCATTCTGACAAAAAACTTAAATTGTTTTTTTATCGTTCTGCTTCGTTTTCGCTCTTGATTGAAATATCGCCATCTCGTATAAATACTTTAA
>JBAXVB010000261.1:0-5501 GCA_037129415.1 Deltaproteobacteria bacterium | reverse complement strand
CCGTTGAAGCACACGGCGGCAAGATCGGATTGGAAAGCGAGATGGGCAAGGGAAGTACGTTCTGGTTTGAACTGCCACGAAGATGATCTATGCATTTGTAATTGTTCACTCCCCCTCCCAGCGGGAGGGGGAGTAAATGTCCAAACTCCCGCCCCCCCCCCCTTAGGGAGTGAAAGTCCCCCCTCCCCTTGCGGGAGGGGGTTAGGGGGTGGGGGTTCAAAAGTTAAGATTATGCCCGTTTGCAGTATATCGACAAGCTAACCGGCGTGCGGGCCTTATCGCACGTCCGGTTGAGTGACTTGTTAGGCTTTTGACTAAGAAACAAAAATCAATCTCAATCTTTCCGGTATGCCCGCAACTCCGATATGAAGCGAACCATATCCACTTGGTTATTACATCTGCGGATTTATGCAGCCTTTGACAGCGTTCGGTTCATAATTTGCCAAAATGTCGATATCTGTTCATGTTTTTGGTCGAAAAAATCTTCGAAAAAGCCAGTTTTATTTAATGGTATGGGGTAGGAATACTGTTCACCATCAGCACCAAATTCTGTTACCCAATCTGGCGGATACCGTGTATCCAGGACATTAAAGAGTTTAGATGGGTAGAGATATGGCCTTCCAGTATCATTTAATATTCTATAGTCATCAGCCTCTATTCCTATAACGAAATATATCTGATTTTCTGATAAATCCGGATAACTTAAATTTTTTGATGTAAGTTTTACTATCATCTTTTTGCAATCACTTTCAATTTCGTCTCAAATCGTCCAACACCGTAATGCTCATACCAATGGTATTCATATAGCGTTTTTTCGCTTTCAAACACTGGGCTACTTTTTTTAATCCATTTTGATTTTCTTCCACCATATTGGTCAACCAACCTTTGAATATCACGAATACGCTCACCTTTTGCAATTATTCGAGATTGAGCAATGAGTTGTTTTGTTAGTTCAATTAGCTTATCCCTCCAAATGATTTTTCATTCGCGTGTGCTATGTAACCGGTGTTAGATCAGACAAGCCTAACAATATCTTATGCGGCATCGTGATTACCCATTGTTGCTTGTGTTAACGGGATAGAAAAGCCGAAGCGGCTTCCAGCACCGAAAAGACTCTCTACCCAAACCCTGCCGCCGTGAAGTTCCACAAGTTGTTTGTTCAGTGCCAGTCCGAGACCGGCCCCGTCATGTGATTTGGTATAAACCGATTCCAGTTGTGTGAACGGCTTGAAAAGTTTGGGGATATCTTCCTCCCTGATTCCCACGCCGGTGTCCACTACAGTTATGTTTATAAAATCCCCTTCTCGCTCTACGAGCACGGTAACAGCTCCGCCCATCGTGGTGAACTTGACTGCATTTGAAATCAGGTTAAACAGGATCTGCTTCAGTTTCCTCCGATCTGCCTCAATCTGTACATCAGCCTGAGGTGTCAGATCCATGTTGATACTAATCCCAGCTTTTTGAGCCCATCCATGAGCATCAATAGCGAGGCATCCACTATTTCCCGGACAGAAAAAGTACTTAACTCAAGCTTCATCTTTCCTGACTCCACTTTGGAGAGATCAAGAATGTCGTTAACAAGGGAGAGCAGGTGTTTACCGCTGGTAAGAATATTACCAACATAATCGGACTGTTTTTTGTTTATTGCGCCAAAGTACTGATCTTGCAATACTTCGGAAAAGCCGATTATGGAGTTGAGCGGAGTGCGGAATTCGTGACTCATGTTGGCCAGGAACTCGCTCTTGGCACGGTTGGCGAATTCGGCGGATTCCCAGGCATGTTTGAGGTTTTGCTCATGCAGCTTGATTTCTGTGATGTTGGTATGAGAAATGACAGCAAACAGTGAAACGTCGACAAAAAACGAGTTAACCACACAGATAAACCAGCGTTCCTTATCAGGGCTATTGCAGGGGTATTCCTTTGTGAATTCTGGAATGGTCCCTTTTAATACCTGTTTAATGCCAGTTACAAAGTCATTGGCAGGATCGCCATTCTGTCCATCAATTGGCTGACATACAGAAAAATAGTTAGTACCAACACCACACTGAGCATAAATACCGTCATTTTCATTGGCAAAATTGTTCCATGCACGGTTGGTAGTTACAATGGTTCCCTGTGCATTAATAACGCAAATGTTTGCTGGCAGACCGTCGAGAATTGCCGCGCGGTGCAATAACTCTTTCTCAATCTTAGTAAAATCTGTGATGTCAGCGAACATCACCATCAGATTGTCGGAGTCTATTTTGTGAACACTTATCTTCAGTACCAAGGCAGTGCGACCCACGGTATTTGCAGCAATTGTCACGTTAAGATTGTCGCAAACGACTCCGCAGGCGCCTGCATATTCGTCGCTTAACCTCCTGATTTGTGGCGCAACAGGGTCAAGGACGGTAAAAAGATTGCTGAAAAAACCTTTGCCTGAAAGAGGGGTGAGCAATGCCGCCGCACGCGGCGAAAGCATTTTGATGTCGCCGTCAGTTGAAATCTGAGCCACAGCAACGGGCATCCGGTAAAGAAAAGCCATGGTTTCATTATTGTCTAAACCAGGCTCTGTAATGCACATCCGTTACTTTTGAACCAGTATGTAACGGGTCGAACACCCAGGTGAGTAGAGCAACCGTAGTTGTACTTTGGTAGGGCGCATACGCCAGCTAAGTATGAAGTCGATAGTTGTGTCTAATGATGCTCTTTCAGTAATGGCATCTTCGAAGCGCACTGCAACCAAGAAGTTGTTCATACACTGTGCAAGTTCGGTGAACACATTTTTTCCAAGAGCATCAACTGGTCTGAGCCCTGACAGTTTCGCTTCACTGGTGTTGTACCTGCACACTATAATGTCGCCAGTAAAACTCGATTATCAAGTTTTTTGCCTCGAAAAAACATAAGTACTTGATTTAATAGGATACTGAAAAAAATCTTTGTTTTTTTAAATACAACAATATCAACATGTTACAAAAAAACTTGATAATCGAGTAAAACCAATCACACCAAAATCAAGAGTATCGAGTTCAATATCGTCCAATGCTTCTAAACTCGCCAAAATATCAGTCTGCTCAAACGAGATAGCCATATAAGTCTCCTGTGTTTTTATTTTTTTGATAAGAAATTGCTTTCAAGGAAGTTAGTATGGGGAATTCCCTTTTGTATGTCAAGTAAATTCGTACCGCGTCCAACAACGGGTGTACAGGGGCTGATTTGATCATAATCGGGGTGGAATTCATTGAGGACATCAGCTTTGTCGAGATGCTCCAGGAGAATGCGGACGCGTTTTTGTAGTACGGTATAGCGATTGCTTCTAACAAGCGGGGTCGCATCCCCGATAGCCTGTTCGTCGAGATTGGCGAAGGTATTGTGGAGATGTTTCAGGGATCCACAGAGGATACCAACGTAGTCGGGATGATGAATGTTTGCTGCAAGGGTAGCCTGAGCGGGTTGATCTTCGAGATCACGACCGAGATGAGCCCGACCGACGCGCCGGCGGAGTTGTTTGACGCGGTACCGATTTCACCAGTCGGTTGCTCTTGCAGGAACTGTGCAAATGTTGCTTTTAAAGTTAATATGTGCAATATTGAACCTGTGATCAGCAGCAATGTCATGCCGAATATGACCATGCAACAATGTATCATTGACAGAGAATCGCTTGACAGACAGCGTATTGGCCAATGAGTCCGTAACAATCGGATGCCGTCGGCGGAGCAATTAAAGGATCAAGATGATGGCTGAAAAAGAGATATTTTTATACAAGGCGGACGTTTTGCGACGACGTGCGGAGGCAAAAACCGCCATGATGGCTGAAAACATGGAGCTGATATCACCCGAAGAAACTCGGCGGATGCTTTACGAACTGCGTTTGCACAAGATCGAACTGGAGATGCAGAACGAGGAAATGGTCGCAGCTCAGGCGCGTTATCTCACCCTCTACGACCAGGCCCCGGTGGGCTATTTCACATTGAGCGAGCAGGGACTGTTCCTGGAAGCCAACCTCACCACCTACACCAAGCTGAATATTGATGGACATGCGCTGATCAGGCTGCCGATTTCCCGGTTCATTCTCAACGAAGACCAGGACATCTACTACCTCCACCACAAACATCTTTTCGATACCCACTCGTCACTTTGGCAAGGCTCAGCACAGACAAACTCAGGGCAAACCGGCGAACCTCGGGCATGTGAACTTCAGATGGTGAAAAATGACGGAACGCCATTCTGGGTGCATCTGGTATCTACCGCCACACAGGATGCCGGTGCATCGCCCGTAAGCTTCAACGTAATGAGCGACATCACCAATCGCAAGCTGGCGGAGGCGGAAATACAGGATGCACTGGAATATGCCCAGAACATTGTAGAAGCCGTGCGCGAGTCACTATTGGTGCTTAATCCCGACCTGACGATTCTTACAGCCAACCAGAGTTTCTACGATACGTTCAAAGTAACACCAGAGGAAACAATCGGGAATTTCATCTTCGATCTCGGTAACAGGCAATGGGACATTCCCAGACTACGGGTACTTCTGGGGGAAATTCTCCCCAATGAAACCATTTTCAATGGCTATGAAGTCGAGTATGATTTTCCCCATATCGGCCGCAAGGTTATTCTGCTCAACGCCCGGCAGATTTTCCGCAAAAATATAGGCTCACACATTATCCTTCTGGCCATGGAAGACATCACTGAACGCAAGCTGGCGGAAGCGGAAATCCAGGATGCCCTCGAATATGCGGAGAACATTGTAGAAACCGTACGCGAGCCACTTTTGGTGCTTAATCATGACCTTAAGATTCTCACAGCCAACCACAGTTTCTACGATACATTCAAAGTAACACACGAGGAAACAGTCGGGAATTTCATCTTTGACCTTGGAAACCGGCAATGGGATATTCCAGGATTACGGGTGCTCCTGGAGGAAATCCTGCCCAATGAAACTATTTTCAATGGCTACGAAGTCGAGCATGATTTTCTTAATATCGGCAGTAAGGTTATTCTGCTCAACGCCCGGCAGATTTTCCGCAAAAATATAGGCTCACACATTATCCTTCTGGCCATGGAAGACATCACTGAACGCAAGCTGGCGGAAGCGGAAATCCAGGATGCCCTCGAATATGCGGAGAACATTGTAGAAACCGTACGCGAGCCACTTTTGGTGCTTAATCATGACCTTAAGATTCTCACAGCCAACCACAGTTTCTACGATACATTCAAAGTAACGCAAGAGGAAACAGTCGGGAATTTCATCTTCGACCTTGGAAACCGGCAATGGGACATTCCCGGACTACGGGTGCTCCTGGAGGAAATCCTCCCCAATGAAACTATTTTCAATGGCTACGAAGTCGAGCATGATTTTCTCAATATCGGCAGTAAGGTTATTCTGCTCAACGCCAGGCAGATTTTCCGCAAAGATATAGGCTCACACATTATCCTCCTGGCCATGGAAGACATCACTGAACGCAAACTGGCGGAAGCGGAAATCCAGGATGCCCTCGAATATGCGGAGAACATTGTAGAAA
>JBAXVB010000260.1:0-5506 GCA_037129415.1 Deltaproteobacteria bacterium | reverse complement strand
CGTTGATGCTGTCAAGCAGTTTTTCCTTATCCAGTTTAAGCTGATATTCATTGACTCCGGCAAGTTTTGCCCGTTCCATATCCTTATCATCTGCAAGGGTCGTCATCGCAATTATTGGAAGGCATGAAAATCGTTCATCCTTTCGAATAGTCGCAGTCAACTCAAACCCGTCTAATCGAGGCATTTCCATATCTGTCACCACCAGGGAAATGTCTTGCCCCAACTTTTGAAGAATTCGCCAGGCAACCTCTCCGTCCTCGGCATCCACTACCTGATAGCCTTCCTGCTGGATGAACGACTTAATTTGATTACGAAAAAAATTTGAATCATCAGCAACCAGAATGGTTTCTCCTTTTACTGTTGCAAGTCCGTTCGAATTGAGTTTGCCGGGGCTGTTTACTGCTGAAAACCAACCCGGCTGAAGGTTGCGGACCAGATCGAGAACATCCACAAGCAGCGTTGTTTTTCCGTTCAGAATAATGGACCCCATGATGCCAGGTTGCTTCAACGCGCTGCCATTGGCTACAGCCTCTGTAACCACGGAATCCACTGGCCCAATGGCCAGCAGGCCCAATTCCCTGCCGGCAACCATAAAAACAATGACCAGAAGATGCTCACGAACAGCTAACGGTCGCACCTTGGCAATCTCATCTATGCTGAACACTGGCAGATTTCCGCCGCGGTACTGAATTGCCTTTATGCCGCCAAAAGATTGTAAATCGCACATCCTTATTTTTTCAATGTGAAGCACCTGATTCAGGGGCAGTGCAAATTGTTCTTCCTTAATGCTGTTTGCTTCATCAGCATTTCTAAAAACCAATAGATGGAGTTGCTCAGCATCCGGTTTGATCGCTTTTTCAGCCGCCCTGGCCACATCAATGGCCCTGCGGGTTCCACTGACGGAAAACAGCCCTGCAATTTCTGATAAATTATTCACATCCAGAATCAGCGCTACTTTACCATCCCCCATAATGGTTGCACCTGCGTATCCGCGACACGATTTAAGATGTCTTCCCAGAGGTTTAACGACAATTTCCTCGGAATCACAAAATGCATCCACAATAAGTCCATACTTGATCTGTCCAGTGGAAACAACAGCGATATTCAGTGCGCTTGTCGCACGATACCTACGATCCTCAGCTTCCCGATGAGAAGATTGGCTTACAACAACTGTTGAACGAAAATTGGGAAAAGCAGAAGCGCCGAAGAGCATATCTTCGGCGCTTTCGATCTTCAATGCATCCATATTGACGTCATCCGCAAACATCGGTGATTTTATGGAGCGTCTGTCTGCAAGGGATGTGCGCCTGTCAATTTTTCTGCGCTGCATTTTCATATCTGTGTAAGTGCTTTGAATTCCGAGAATCTTTGTCAATCGCACCAGGGGCAGCAGCTTCCCCCGCAAACGCACCACTTCCGCATCTCCTACCATCTCAATGCGTTCCTTAACCCTGCTGGCCGGAATTCTGATAAGTTCTTCAAGATTCACTTGCGGAATGGCAAATCTTTCGTTTTCCAGGGAAATGATTTGACATGGAATAATCGCCAAAGTCAGCGGCAATTTGATTTTGATTCGAGTTCCCAGTCCTGGAGTTGAAAAAATATCGATCAGACCGCGCAGGTTATCCAGATTGGTCTTGACCACATCCATGCCCACGCCTCTGCCGGACATATCTGAAACAGTCTGGGCCGTTGAAAATCCGGGTAAAAAAATCAAATTCAGTTTATCCTTCAAGGTCATGATCCGAACCTGTTCTTCGGAAACAAATCCCTTGGAAACAGCGTCTATAGCCACTTTTTCTGGATTGATGCCGGCGCCATCATCCGAAACTTCAATAATGACCTGGCCCGCCTCGTTAAAAGCTCTTAGAACGATTTTCCCCGTTTCGCCTTTCCCGTTCAGTTTTCGAACGCCAGCTTTTTCGATGCCATGATCTACAGCGTTTCTAATCAGATGATTCAGGGGATCGCTCATGGCCTCCAAAAGTGTTCGATCCAGCTCTACTCCTGCTCCCTCAATTTCGAGTACGGTCTCTTTTCCCAATTCACGAGAAAGATTTCGCACAAGTATAGGAAATTTATTGAACAAATTCCCGACCGGCTGCAATCGTGTCAGCATAATCACTTTCTGCAGATCAGAGGTAATCAGATCGACCCGCTTGCCGACGATTTCAGTATTGTGATGGTCATTGCTGTCGATGGCCGTTAGCAGTTGATTTCTGGTCAAAACGAGTTCACCGGCCAGGTTCATCAGCGAATCCAGAAGATGAATGTTCACCCGGATGCTGGCAGGCGATGTGTCGGAAAAAGGCTCTTTTCCGACTCCGGGTTCCGGAAATTCGTTATCGTAGGGGCGGGTTCCAAACCCGCCCTGCTCTGTACGGGCGGATTCTGTACGGACTTCTGTATGGACAGGTTCTGTATTGGCGGGTTCAAAACCGGGCAGGTTTGGAACCGGGCGGGTTTGGAACCCGCCCCTACGATCCACGGGAAAAAGATTCTCATTGCCAGCGTCCAACAGCAGACTCGCATCCTCCGGACCGAGAACACATGCAAATGCAATATAAAGAAATGGGTGATTTTCAAGATCGGTTGACTCGGAAAAAATATCTGGTTTCCCCCCTGTCCTGACTGATAAAACCGTGCCGTAGCCCTTAATCTCGTCAATAATTTCCTGGGCAGACTTACCATGAAACTGTACGTCGTTGATAAAATCCACACGGAGGACGTAGATGTATTTTCCCTCTATTTTTGCTTGAAGCAGATCATTATCTGAAATCTTCATTTCCGTAAAAATGTCCACAAGATTGGTTTTAGCAATAGCAGCTAAGGCCGAGGGATAGAGACTCCTAATTGAGGCATCTCCATCCTTCGGTACTTGACCCTCATCCCTATTATTGACATCCGCCGCAGTGGGGATATCTGGTTCTGGCGGCAATATTTGTGTATTCTTAATGGACTGTATCTGTGCATGATTTATGCTATCGTCAACAATAGAATTCAGGGCTTCCATGGGCATGGATATGTCCATTTTGTCGCTGCTCGCAACATTGGCGACAAGATCTTTCAGGGTATCGGATGCCAGAAGTAATATATTGATGACAGCCGACAGTTTATACTCTGGCGGCAGTTTTCCGCTTCGAATCCGTCCGAGTACGGTTTCCATTTTATGCGACAGTTCCTTGATATTTCCCAGGCCGATAAATCCCGCTCCCCCCTTTATGGAATGGGCTGTTCGAAAAACCTTGTTCACCAAAGCCATGTCTATGGCATCTCCAGCCTTTTCCAAGGCTAAAAAATCATTTTCGATAGTGGAAAGATGCTCAGTTGCTTCTTCAACAAAAATCTTCAGGAGGTCATCTTGAGAGAGCGTCATGCCGTTGTCCTTTTTTTCACAAGATATTGCTGGAGTCATCGTCCAATTCGCCCGGCGGTAGTTCGACACTGAGTGATGAATTAAGAATTATGAATGAACAGTTCAAAATTCATCACTCATCATTTTTTCTGGCTACAGTCTGAGTCCTTTGATAAAATCTCCAACAGCGCTTATCCCTTCTTTTTCCATCAATCGGATGGTCTGCGTTCCAATGACGGCAATGTCAGCTTTTCCCTTAATGAAATCAACATCAGCCCTGTCCTTCACCCCGAATCCAAGGGCCAATGGCAGGTCGGTTGCGGCCCTACATCGCCCCAGATATCCTTCCAACTGGTCTGAAAAATCGGTATCAATGCCGGTAACGCCTTTTCTGGCGACGCAGTAAATAAAGCCTTTTGCAAAGGATGCGATGGCCTTCATGCGTTCATCGGAAGTTGTGGGAGAAAATATGAATATTGGCGCCAGGTTGTGCTGGCTCATGGCTCCGAGGTAGTCTGCACCCTCCTCATGCGGCAGATCTGGAACAATAGCGCCTTGAAGACCATCTTGGACCATCCTTTCGCTGAAACGATCCACTCCGTATTTGAACAGGATGTTGTAGTAGCTCATAAAAAGAAAAGGGATATCAAAGGTACTGGTCACTTTTCGGGCAAAATCGAAGCATTTCTGAACAGTGGCTCCCCCAGACAGCGCCTTTTGATTGGCATGAAGAATGACGGGTCCATCTGCAATGGGCTCTGAAAAAGGGATCTGCAGTTCCATAAGATCAACTCCCGCATTGACCATAGTTTCAACGATCCTGAAGGATTCCTCAAAAGACGGATATCCGATCACGATATGGGTCATGATAAGGATTTCCCGCTGTTTTAATCTGTCCCGCAAGTATGATTCAAGCATGATATTGACCTGCCTTTCTGATGATGAACGCCTGCCATTTAGGGTCGTTGAATGCATCGGCAATGGTGAAGATGTCCTTATCGCCTCTTCCCGACTGGTTGATGATGATACTGTGATCCGGGGATAAGGTTGGAGCCTCCTTGAATGCCTGGACAAAAGCATGAGCGGACTCCAGAGCCGGAATCACCCCTTCCATGCGGATCGTCAGTGAAAGAGCATCCACCACTTCCCGGTCGGTTGCCGCCTCGAATCGCACCCGGCCTGTTTCCTTGTGATGAGCCAAGATGGGCGAAACTCCCACATAATCAAGTCCTGCTGCAACACTGTGAGTTTCTTTCATCTGGCCGTCGGCATCCTGAAGAAAATAGGTCTTATACCCCTGGGCGACCCCGATGCTGGCATCTTTCGAGCAAAGCCTGGAGGCGTGTTGCCCCGTATCCAGACCTTTACCACCGGCCTCAACGCCCACAAGCTCAACAGGATCATCCATAAAGCCGCTGAAAATGCCCAGAGCATTGGAACCGCCGCCAACACAGGCATACACGCGGGCCGGGAGTTTTTTCTCTCGCTCAAGGATTTGTGCGCGGGCTTCTGTTCCTATGATGGACTGGAAATAGGAGACCATCTCCGGAAAGGGATGCGGACCACATGCGGTTCCCAGCACATAGTGGGTTGTATCCATGTTCGCAACCCAGTCGCGGAAGGCTTCATTGATGGCATCCTTTAGGGTTCTGGACCCTTCTGTAACCGGAATCACTTCGGCGCCCAGCCGTTCCATCCAGAAAACATTTGGTCGCTGTCTTTCGACATCCACCTCACCCATGTAAATGCTGCATTCAAATCCGAATTTGGCGGCCATTGTGGCGGTCGCCACCCCATGCTGGCCCGCTCCGGTCTCTGCGATAACCCGACTTTTCCCCATGCGTTTCACAAGAAGCCCCTGGCCCATGACATTGTTGGCCTTGTGCGCTCCAGTGTGGTTCAGGTCTTCCCGTTTAATGTAGATGCGTGCGCCACCAAAGTGCCGGGTTAGATTCCCGGCGAATGTCAGGGGGGTGGGCCTGCATGAATAGGTTGACATCAAGTCCACATAAGCTTGCCAGAAAGTCGGATCGGTTTTTGCTTTTTGAAATGTCTCTACGAGTTCCTCGAAGGTGGCGACAAGAATTTCCGGAAGATAGGCGCCGCCGAATCCATCGTAATGGCCTCTTTCAATCATCAGTAATACCTCCA
>JBAXVB010000026.1:0-26040 GCA_037129415.1 Deltaproteobacteria bacterium | reverse complement strand
ATTCGCGTGTGGCCATCATGGGACTCACCTTCAAGGAGAATGTTCCGGACCTTAGAAACACGAAAGTCGTTGATATCATTTCCGAATTGAAAACATATAACGTGAATGTCGTGGTTCACGACCCGATTGCGGACCCGGATGAAGCCAAGGCGTATTATGGCATTGACCTTCAGCCCCTGGAATGCCTCGGCCGGGTGGATGCGGTTATCGTTGCAGTGGTTCATGATGCCTACAAGTCCATGGGGCTTTCCCGGATAGCCAGGCTCTGCCACGATGGATGCCCGATCGTTATTGACATCAAGGGCGCTTTCGACCTGGACGATGCCCGGAATGAACAGATTCGTTACTGGAGGTTGTAGATAACCCCGGAATGCGGACAATTCTGATACTAAACCCCTTACAACAGGTGATCTCTTGAGCAAAAGACAGTTGACGATTCGCTATGTCATTTTTTATGTTTTGTTTTTACCCGACTCATGGCAAGTCCTGACCGGACTCATTGCCGCCTATTTTCTAACCCCCCTTATTGTAGGTTTGCCGGACATGGGATATGGCGGCAGAGCAATGCTCTTTATCATGATCGCCGTCATTGGATATGCCGCATCCGGCGTACCAGCCCGCTGGATCACCCGGTTTTTGATAAAATGGTCAAAATATCTCTTGCTGGATGCAAAACGATCCTGACTTGTTAATCATGGCTTACATTCCAAAAAAGGCCAGGCCATATTTTATTCCGGTAAAAACAATGATGCTTTTTCATGACGTATTTGTCAGAACACGATTGATTGTTTCTCCAAGCCCCTTAAGCTGATAAGGCTTACCCAGGAATGCATTGGGACGTTCAAGATGTTCACCTGCCATAACATGGGTTTCGTCGTAGCCACTGGATAGAATCACCGGGATATCTGGTGAAAGTTTGCGCAGTGCAGTTAGTGTCTCCCAGCCGTCCATACCCGGCATCATTAAATCGGAGAGAATGCAGCGGATCTCATCCTGGTGCTGTTGAAATATCGCTATAGCTTCAACGCCATCTTTTGCTTCAAGCACCGTATATCCCAGGCGAGCGAGCATGATATTAGCCATATTGCGCACCTGCTCCTCATCTTCGATCAGAAGCACCGCGCCGCCGCCTTCGATCTTGGAGAGTTTCTCTGCTTTGCCGATTTGTAGCGCTCCAGGGATGGCAGGTAATTCGCGCAGACAAGGAAGCTCTTTAGCAGATACAGGCAAAAATACACGAAAGACGCTTCCACTGCCCAGTTCACTCTCCACCGTAACTCCACCGCCATGCGCTTTAACAATTCCCATTACAACGGGTAAATCCAGTCCCCGTCCCGTGAACTTGGTGGTGAAAAACGGATCAAAGAGCTTTTCAACATCCTTGTTTGATATCCCGCAGCCAGTATCCGATACTTCCAGGCAGGCATAAACGATTTCTTTCGGCTGCCAGTCGATGGGGAATCGCTTAAAGGCTGGAATATCCGCATGAGAAACCGTCTTGACAGTCAGGCCAATGATGCCTTGATTGTCAGAAATGGACTCCCAGGCATTGGTGATCAGGTTGGTCAAAACCTGTTGTATCTGGTCTGTGTCGGCGCTGATGACCGGACCCAAAGAGGGAAATTCGGCTTTAAGGGTCATGCCTTTCGGAATTGCGGCCTGAAGCAGGGGCAAGTTTTTGCGGCAGGTTTCTGACATGTCAACAGGTTCATGTTTGCCTGCTGTTTGACCAAGATAGGTCAGCATCTGTCTGCTCACCTCGGACGCGCTGAGGGCCGCCTTCATGGCTTCCGTCAAAGTCTTTGATACCCGTGGCAGCTCGGCCATAGCCATCTCCAGGTTTCCTATCACTGCCTGTAGCTGATTGTTGAAAGTATGGGCGATAGCTCCTGCCATACGTCCCAGACTTTCGGCTTTCTGAAGCTGCTGAAATCTGCGTTCATACGCCATACGCTCGGCTTCGTATTGTGTCTTCTGGGTGATATCCTGAACAATGGTCAGGTAACCGGCAAAATCCAAACGGTCGTTCGGCTCCAGAATGGTTATCAGAACCGAGAGATTTATGGTTCCGGATCGGGTCGTCCGGTAAAGATCGGCCGATTTCACTTTTTCAAAGTCAAACAGGCTCTCATAATAAACCATTTCGCCGCGTCTCAGCTTTGATTTGATATCCTCGGCCACATTTGGATTATCAAAGAGGTTGAATCCGGCAATCTCCTTTTCATCCGCAATGCCGAATATTTCGATACATTTGGGGTTGGCGGCCAGAAGCTTTCCACTTGCATCATAGATTTCGATGCCCACCGGTGCCTTTTCAAAGATGCCGCGAAATCGCCCTTCCAGAGAATGCAGATCTGTAATATCGTTGCCGGAGCATACCACGAATTCGACCCGGCCCTGTTCATCCAGTTTGGGGGTCTTGGTGATGTGGATCAAACGCCTCTCTCCGGAAGCGTTGGAAATCCACTCTTCGGTGATTACGGGTCGGCCGGTTTTGAAAACACGGATATTGCTTTCCATGGAGACTGCGGCAGCATCGGAGGAGACGATTTCGTTCAATTTTTTATAAGCGATGGCCTGGGGCGGCAGTCCCAGAAAATTGGCATGGGCCAGGTTGATCGCGCCGTAGGTTTCGGTATCGGTTAAATACCATATCTGGGTCGGGATGGTGTCCAGAAGCAGGCGTCTTTCATCTGACTTTTGTTTCAGCAGTTTTTCGGCCTGCTTGCGTGCGGTAATGTCAATTCCCACTGGCTGAGTGGGGTCGTCGTTGACCACCACGGCAAGAGGTGTGGCGGAAGAAAGAATGGAATGGTTCATGGGTGTTTATCCTTGTTCTTGATGTGCTGTTCCTTTCCGCCATTTTCGCTAACTGGTTATCGTCTTAAGGCCGTCCTCCAGTGTCGGAAGAATCGGCAGGAATGAATCAAATCCGGCAATTTCAAATACTTCTTTTACATAATCCGCCATTGCGCATAAAATGATCTTTCCCTGTTCGGGTTTAAGCTTTTTTGCGGTCTTGACAACAACTCTTAGTCCAGCGCTGGTGATGTAATCCAGATTCTGGCAATCCAGAACAATATGGCGGGATCCATTTTCCATTGCACGAACAATTCGTTTGTCAAATTCCGGCGAGGAGCTTGAATCCAGACGCCCCGCAAGGCTGAAGATTGTGATCTGTTGCTGTTGTGTTTCAATGATATCCATTTGATTACCTTTACAGGAAGGAAGGTGCAGGGGAGGTAGCAGAGGCAGATAAAGAAACCATGCCCCCTTAATTTTGGCCCTAAGTTAAGACATTGAACACTGACTTTATATCAGGCTGACTCCGATTTTTTGTCTGCATGCCTCACATCCTTCTGAACGTTTGGTTAAAAAAAGCTCTTCCCAATGATGAATTTTTTCAACCACTGCATGGAAAATATTGGACATGAGCTGCGGGTACTGATTCATTGTATGAACAAATTTTTCACGCGAAAGAATCAGGCAGGTTACCGGAGTGGAAGCTTTCATGGAAAAAAGCCTTCGCGTATTCCCCAGAAGAGTTAATGCGCCGGAAAAATCTCCTTCCGTATAGTTTCGAATGATCACCTCATTGCCATTTTCTGAACGGATTAATGCCGCTTCTCCGGAAACCAGATAAAAAGCCTGGCCATCATCGTCATCCTGCGTGAAGAGATAATCTCCAGGTTTGAAATTTTCCCGCGTACACAAGTAGGCAAAAACCTTCAGCGTGTCAATGGGAAGCGCAGAGAAAAAATAGATTTCTCTTAAAATATTGAGGTTTTTCTGAAATTCACAGGTTGGACATGTTTCATTTTTTTCCGCCGACCAGCTCATACAGTGCTCCTTTTCTGGCAATGAGTTCATCGTAAGACCCAATTTCAATGATTTTACCAGCCTTCATAACTGCTACCTTGTCATAATTCTTGATGATATCCAGGCGATGAACGACGGATATCAGTGTTGTTTTCCCTTTCCACCGGGTTTCCAGAAGGTTTTGAATACGGGTCTGGGATTTATTGTCCAGGGCGGAAGTGGCTTCATCCATGATCATCATGCGGGGAGATTTGAGAAAGGTTCTGGCAATGGCAAGCTTCTGGCGCTGACCGCCAGACAGTTTGTCGCCCTTGCTGCCGACCTGGAACTGCATTCCAATTTCAATGATGGTTTCAAGAAAATCCTCTTCAATAATCAATTGAATGATGCTTTGATTGATCATGTCCAGGGCCTTGGGATTGGATGTTTTAATCTGTCCGAACAAGATATTGTTTATGATGGTCTGGTTATAGATGTAATCGGAAAGCTGATAAAACGAGAAGGCGGCGGGATTGTCCCGCGTGATGCTTTCGTGAATCAACGATCTTCCCTCCAGAATCAGGCGTTCCAGGATGGCAGGTAGTGCAACTAATTTATGTTTTCCGGGTTCAAAACGAAGGGCCAGTTTCAAAAGATAATTCCGGTCCATGTCTGACAACTGAAGCAGTTTGGTTCGCTTCAGCCGTTCAACCAGCAGTATGGCTTCATCCCATTCTTCCAGGGAAATCGGGCTTTGTTCAAAAAAGACGGGATCCGGGGAAAGGCTGCCCAGAATATCAACGGTCTGCCGGGATAGCTCGGCGCCCAGACTCAACAGAGGTGTGGTTAAGTCTGCCTGACTCAACAACTTCAGAAAATAGGGATTCAGGGGCAGGTTGTTCTCTGAAAAAGAAGCATCGTCGGGCGTTCCCAAAAAAAGATTTTCTGCAACACTTGAGAAATACAGATATTTGTTTTCATCAAAGAATTCAACAAAGTCTGAAAGCTTTTCGCCATACTCCTGCTGAAAATTTTCGCGTACTTTAATCAATCTCTTTGCCAGTTCCGCCTGACTTTGCCTTTCCAGAATCGTGTTAAGCCCAAACCGAAGCACATCAACAAAAATACCAGTCTGGTGCAGTACAGCGATTTTATCATCCAGTGATGGCTGGTCCGTATCCATTTCTCCGTCATGGACGGCGGCATAAGAATACACCAGATTTTCCTCAATGGAACCTGAGAAAATAAACGGACTCTGGGAAACAAAACCCATGTTGATTATCAGATCTTTTTTGGTTAGATCCGCAACTTCCTTTTCGCCAAGAAGAATATGTCCGCCCGAATACTTGTACAATTGACCGATACAAAGCGCCAGCGTGCTCTTTCCGCTTCCGGAAAACCCCACAAGCGCCAGGGTTTCTCCAGGTTTCATGGACAAATTGACATTGTCCAGCAGTTGAATCCCCGTATCCGTCACATAAGAAAGTTCTTTGATATCAATGCTGCCGGCAAGCTGAAAGGGTTCGCGATCTTCAGGTTCAAGGGTAAACTCGGTCGGTGTATCAAAATACTCCATGGTTCGCTTGTAACTGATCGCTGCATCCATATAGACCTGATAGAATTCGATAAGTTCTTTCCATGGGTCATACAGTTTTTCCTGCGCCGACAAAAACGCTACCATGGCTCCCAGCTCCAGTTTCCCCTGCATGGCCAGGTAACCTCCCAAAATAAAGATTACGAAAGGCCCCAGGCTGACAAAAAAATTATTGGTGACTTTCACTCCCTGCTTGTACAGGGTCCAGATGATCCTGATTTTCAGCATCTGGTCCACAAGCTTGCCGAATCGCCTGTTTTCCATGCGAAATGTGCCGTTTCCCTGAATTTCATGAATTCCGGAAATGGCTTCCCCAATAAGGCTGGAAATGGTTCGGGTGCTGTCCACCCGTTTTTTGTTGGCGGTATTGGCTCCGCGTTGAAGGAATGGAATAATGAACAAAATAATGGGATAGAGGGCAAGAGAAATAATCGCCAGAATCGGATTTAAATATATCAGGTATCCGGCAAATGCCAGCAGGGTCATAATGTTGATGACCGGTGCGGAAATGGCCAGCCCGACAAAACTGCCGGCGGATGTCAGTTCGGTAACCAGAGCGGAAACAACCATGCCAGGTTGAGCTTTCCTGTAGAAATTCAGCGGCAGGGTCAGTATGTGCGCAAACAAGTCCTTTCGCATATTTGCAAGAACATTTTCAGAAATCCGGGTCTGAAGAATGGTAATCATGTACTTCAGGCTGCTGGCCAGAAGCACCGATACCAGATAAATGCCGCAGTAAATCAGAAGAAGATCCATCTTTCTCAGCTTGATGGCTTCATTGATGATTCGCTTTTGCATTTCAAGCGGAACCACCCTGGCAAAAACAGTAACTGCAATCAACAAAACCAGCGCGATCTGAAGTTTGCCATTTCCGGGCAGAATCCACGAAAAAAGAGACCGCCTAACAATAGGAATTTGTTCCTTTTCCATAACAGAGATTCCCTCTTTTGAAGTGACGATAAATTTTTATTATTAAAAGCATTTTAAATGTTACACCGCTGGCAATCGTATCATCAATACATGAACGTCATGACAATTCCGGCACATTAAGTGCTTTTATCGGTAATGTCCAGTTTATTTCGCAAGAGATATTTTGGAAATGCAATAAATAAAAACACATTAATGTGTCAAGCTGGAAAAGGCAGTTGGAGTTTTTTTGCAGTGAATTCAACCAAAGCAGTGCTTTTTCTGAATTGGCTTTCAAGCACGTTATTTTGCTTGACTTAACCTGTAATTTTTATTATACTTGTAATCTTTATGTACGTAATCATGGAACACCACCATGCGATAACCTGTTAACCCAACAATCACTAAAAGGAGAAGGTAACACATGTCAGAATTACTCCCACCTCATGGCGGAAAAGGCTTGACTTGCTGTTTGCTCGAAGGCGCAGAGCAGGCAGCCGAACTGAAAAAAGCACAGGGCCTTAAAAAAATCGATGTCAGTCCCCGTGAAAAAGGTGACCTGATCATGATGGGCATCGGCGGATTCAGCCCGCTGACCGGTTTTATGACCAAGGCTGACTGGAAAGGCGTTTGCGACAATTACCTTCTGGCGGACGGCACTTTCTGGCCCATTCCGGTAACTCTTTCTGCTTCCAAGGAAGAGGCCGCTGCAATCGCAATCGGCGAAGAAATTGCACTGTTTGATCCGGAACGCAAAGAATTCATGGCCACCATGAAGGTAACAGAAAAATTTGAGATGTCCGAAGCGGACAAGAAGTTTGAATGCGAAAAAGTGTATATGGGCGAAGGCACCAAAACCGCCGAAGATTTCTGGAAAATCGCCAAAAATGATCATCCCGGTGTTCAGATGGTGATGGAGCAGAAAGCCATCAGCCTGGCCGGTCCGGTTAAAGTACTCAGCGAAGCCGAATATCCCAGCCAATATCCCGGAGTTTACATGAGGCCGGCAGAATCCAGAAAGATATTTTCTGAAAGAGGCTGGAATGATGTAGCAGCCCTTCAACTCCGTAATCCCATGCACCGATCCCATGAATATCTGTGTAAAATTGCTGTCGAAGTCTGCGACGGCGTCTTCATTCACTCTCTGGTCGGCAACCTGAAACCCGGCGATATTCCTGCGGATGTCCGCGTTAAATGTATTGATGCCTTGGTCAAAAATTATTTTGTGGAAGACAAAGTCGTTCAGGGCGGGTATCCGCTGGATATGCGCTATGCCGGTCCCCGTGAAGCCCTTCTTCACGCTACCTTCCGCCAGAACTATGGGTGTTCCAAAATGATTATCGGTCGTGACCATGCCGGCGTGGGTGACTTCTACGGCATGTTCGAAGCACAGACCATTTTTGACAAGATTCCCAAACCAGCCGGCGGAAAAGCACTGCTTTGCGCTCCGCTCAAAATTGACTGGACCTTCTACTGCTATAAATGTGATGGAATGGCATCCCTCAGAACCTGCCCCCACGGCAAAACGGATCGCGTTCTTTTAAGTGGCACCGCACTGCGCAAGGGTCTTTCCGAAGGAACGCCGATTGCGGATCATTTCGGCCGTGAAGAAGTTCTTGTCATTCTCCGCGAATACTATGCAACTCTCGACGAAAAAGTTGAGGTCAAGCTGCACGGCGCTGCAACGGGCAAATAATCAACCCCAAGAATCAACTTGGTGTCGCCTGATTAAAGAGAAGGAGATGCACTAAAAAGCATCTCCTTTTTTTATTGCATCACAATGCTTCTGGTGGTCGCAACCGCCAGATACCGCACGAGGGTCAGTCCAGCCTGTTCCATGCTGTCTCCAAAAGTGACAATACCATCCTCATGACCGCCCATCGCAAAAATCTTCAGTACGCTGACCGGCGTGTTTCGAAATAGTCGGCAGACATCTTCAGCCATTCCAGGCGTTCCATAATGGACATCCCGCCGGGTAACAGGGATTCCGATTGAATCCGCCTGAGTCCATATCTCCGGTGAGTGCGCATGAATCACCGCGCATATCGTGCGGTCCTGTTGATAGATGCTGCCGTGGGTCAAGGATTCAGATGAAGGCCGGGCAACACCTTCGGCGACAACACTGTTGTTTGCAGGGTCAAATGTTTTGACGCTGGTATAATGTGCGGGGGAAAGCCTTTCCATGCCGCCGGTTTGTGTGCAGCTTATGATAAATGAATTTGCATTGCCGGATTCCAGCCGAATGCTGACATTTCCAAACCCCAATCCCCCATAGCGGTGCGGGTCCTGTCCGATCAATTCAAGTCTGTAAAGAATCTGTCGCCACGCATTGAGACCGCCAAGCATTGACGCAGGCGGCGGATCAGCCGGTAAAAAAGTCAGTTTGAACTGAACAACGCCTTCCTGGCCTTCCTGCATCGTCATGATGAGCCATCTGAAGTTGGGGCATGGGCATAAACTTCAGCCGGAATAATGGAAAAATCAGCTTTCCCAGGCAGTTTCCAGTGCATCTCAATGGCAGCCGCGCCTTTTCGCTGGAAATACTGAATCATGACCGGGTACCAGCCCGGTTTGGGAATATCCAGCACCGCCTGGGACGAAAAACGGTCGAAATGGACGTTCGGGTCCATCAGAATGGTTTTGCTACATATTTCAACCCGGATTCCGTCATTCGATAATGCCATCATTCCGTATTTGCCGGCTTCGGAAAATTTTAAAAAACCATTCATTTGAATTCCGATGCCCTGGCTTACACCGCTGTCAAAAATCAGGTCTTTTTCGCCAAAGTGATGATTGAGAACAGGAATGGGTTTACCCACTTTTTCTGCTGTCATTTTGGGATCTAAAACAGGCATCTGATCGATATGTCTGAAGAATTTATAGATGTAGATTGCTGAAAGCCCGGGGTTGAGCAGCTTCTCATCGGACAGCTCCCTTTCCGGAACAAGTCCACTGATCTCAACGGTTTGAAGCGCATGCTGTTCGGATTCTGCGGCTGTAACCTGTCCCACTCCTGTTAGAAGCGTCACCAAGCTTATCCACAGGATCAGCTTTTGAAGTTTCATGGATTCTCCTTTTGCTTTTTTAACCAACAGTTCAAAGTAGCCATTACCTTATCGGATTCCACAAAAAATTGCAATGTCATGATTTGATGAAAATCACTATCCAGTGTGCAAATCTCTGTCTTTACAGCCTGTAAAGAACATTGACAGATATTGATTTCCCTGATATGCGTTCATTCATTATGCATTCTACCTTTGGCAATTATTTATGACAGATAGGCGGCATGTATCTATTGTCGTTTATGTGGCATGTTGATTGCTTTCTCACTTCTAATTGTGGCATTTCAATATGATATTTTGGAGGCGATCCGATAATCCATATGAAAAATACTTTACACAGCAGCCTTAGAAGAAAAATCATTTCCCTGACATTGGCAGTATCGCTTGCTCCGCTGATTTTTTTGGGTGCAACCATTTACTATCAGTTTGAAAAAATGTACAAAGAAAAAATTGAGGAGCAGATCAGATACCGTTCTCAGGCGCAGGCCGAGGCAGTTGACCGATTTCTGAAAACCCGCTTGGCCATTCTTGGTTCGATGGCGGACACTCAATCATTCTGGCAGATGACCGATGAAAACAATTTGTCTCAGCTCTTTCATATCATGAACCTGCGACAGGGTAATTTCGTGGATATTGGCGTGATTGACAATATCGGGCAGCACAGAGCCTATGTGGGTCCCTATGACATTAAAAACATCAATTATTTTCTCGAACCATGGTTTGATGAGGTGATGAGCAAAGGGATATATATCAGCAATGTATATACCGGCTACCGAAAATTGCCGCATTTTATTATCGCAGTTCGCCGCCAGGAAAATCAGCAGACCTGGATTCTTCGCGCAACCATTGATCCAGAGGTTTTCGGCGAAATCGTCAGATCCGCCCAGGTCGGAAAAACCGGAGATGCCTATATCGTCAATTCAGAAGGAATATTTCAGACACTGCCCCGCTTTGATGGTGAAATCCTTTCCAAGTCGATGATTCAGCCATCCCTGTTCGGTAGCGGCACGACGGTGATCGCCGCCGACAGCAAGAACGGAAAACTCTCTCTTTATGCCGGAAGCTGGCTCAAAAACAATAAATGGCTTCTGGTTATCAGCCAGGAAGTATCCGATGAGATGGAAAACCTTTTTGCAACTCAGTATATGGAGATATTCATTATCCTCTCCGGTGTCATAGCGATTATCCTGACAACAGTACTGACCACCCGCATGACCATTAATCGGCTGATTTCAAATGATGCAAGAATGAATGAACTCAATGCTCAGTTGATGCAATCGGACAAGCTGGCGGCCTTGGGGAAAATGGCTGCCGGTGTAGCCCATGAGATCAACAACCCGCTGGCGGTAATTCTGCAGAAGACCGGATGGATGGAAGATCTTCTTCTTGAAGAGGAGTTTCAAGGTAGCAGCAATTATGAAGAGTTCAAGGTGTCCATTCGAAAAATCGAGGAGCATGTGGAACGGGCTCGAAAAGTGGTTCACAACATGCTGGGTTATGCGCGAAAAATGGAGCCCCATTTAGAGGATGTGGACATCAACGATACGATCAATCAAACGATCAGTCTGCTTGAAAACTATGCGCGAAACAACAATATTGATATTCAGACGGATCTCTCTTCGCGCCTTCCCATCATTGCCAGCGACCAGGCCCAGTTGCAGCAGGTATTTTTGAACCTGATTTCAAATGCCATAGATGCCATTGGAAAAGATGGATTGATTGAAATTTACAGCCGAATCTCTGGTGCGTTGGTTACCGTCAGCATCATAGATGACGGACCTGGAATTCCGGAAGATCAGCAAAAACGGATTTTCGATCCATTTTTCACAACAAAGGAAGCGGGGAAAGGAACCGGTCTGGGACTCTGGGTCAGCTACAGCATTATCGAAAAATTGGGCGGAAAAATCAGCCTGAAAAGTGAAGTCGGAAAAGGCACGGTATTTACAGTGGAAATTCCGATCAAGACACCTGAAAAAAAATAATGATACGACAATGTGTTCACAAAAGTGGGGGGATATCATTTTCATTCGTGAGGTTGGATCGCTCACAGGTTCATGACCATTTACTTTCATACAAAACGGGGTGACTATGGAACGGTTTAAGGTTCTGGTGGTGGATGACGAGCAGGACTTTCTGGAAACGCTGGTCAATCGGCTGATGAAGCGTGACATCGATACTGTCGGTGCCGCCAGCGGTGAAGAAGCGCTGAAAATCATGAAAGATAACTTGTTTGATGCGGTCGTTCTGGATATTAAGATGCCTGGCGGAATGGATGGCATTGAAACCATGCGGGAGATGAAAAAAATCCAGCCCCTTGCAGAAATTGTTCTGCTGACGGGCCACGGCTCGGTCGAAACCAGCATTGAAGGCCTTAAACTTGGCGCCTTTGATTATCTCCTGAAGCCTATCAAATTGGAAGAGCTTCTGGTCAAGCTGTCTCTGGCGTTTGAGAAAAAAGATCTTCATTCTCGTAAGATTCGGAACCTCAAGATCAAGGAACTGCTTCGGTAATTCCACCCATAACCTATTCGTTCACCGTTCACGGTTGTCGGTCAACGGTCAACGTTTTTCTACCCATTACACAGGTCAGCTTATGATTCGAAAAGATTCCTACCCAGTATTAACGGCTGAAGAAGCTGTATCATTCATTCAACATGGCAACACTGTGGCTTTCAGCGGATTTTCGCCGGCTGGCGCCGCAAAGGTAGTGCCTGTTGCACTGGCCAATCGCGCAAGACAGGAGCATGAGCAAAATCGCCCCTTCAAACTGAGAATTTTGACGGGTGCCTCAAGCGGCCAGAGCATTGATGACGAACTGGCCAGAGCCGATGCCGTTTCCTGGCGTGCACCCTATCAGGGAGAGACCAGTTTAAGACAAAAAATCAACCACGAGGAGGTTGAATATGTGGATATTCACCTTTCCCATGTTCCCCAGATGCTGGCTTATGGGTTTCTGGGAAATCTGGATATCGCCGTTGTCGAGGCCACTGAAATCACCCGCGATGGCCGAGTGTATCTGACTTCATCCATCGGAGCCTCTCCCACGTTTTTGCAATATGCGGATAAGGTGATAGTCGAGATCAATAAAAGACATTCCCCCAGATTGAGGGAGATGGCGGATATTGTGGTGATGCCGCCTCCACCACATCGTGATCCCATCGGGATTCATGAACCCATGACCCGGATAGGATGGCCCTATGCTGTGGTAAATCCGAAGAAAGTCATAGGAATTGTGGTGAATGACGAACCGGATCATGTCGGCGAAATGTCCCCCCCGGATGAGGTCAGTCACCTGATCGCCGAGCATGTGGTCAAGTTCCTGTGTGATGAAGTCAAAGCTGGACGTCTACCGAAGAACCTTCTGCCACTTCAGGCCGGCGTAGGCAGCGTGGCCAACGGGGTGATGGCTGCTTTGGGGGCGCATCCGGATATTCCGCCATTCAGCATGTATTCCGAAGTGTTTCAGGATGCCATGGTGGACATCATGCTCAGCGGAAAGCTTACCGGAGCCAGTGCATGCAGCTTGACGGTATCCTGGGCCAAATTACAGGAAATCGTCGGGAATATGGACTTTTTTGCTACCCGCATCGTGCTTCGCCCCCAGGAGATATCCAATCACCCCGGAATCATTCGCAGACTGGGTGTAATTGCGATGAATACGGCGCTGGAAGCCGATATCTACGGCAATGTCAACTCCACCCATCTTTATGGAATGGATGTGATGAACGGTATAGGCGGAAGCGGCGAATTCACCCGTAACGGGTATCTGACCATGATGATGACCTCCTCCATTGCAAAAAACGGAAAAATCTCCGCCATTGTTCCCATGTGTCCTCACATTGACCATAATGAGCACTCGGTACAGGTTATCGTAACCGAACAGGGTCTTGCGGATCTTCGTGGTCTGGGTCCCAAACAGCGCGCAAAAGTCATTATCGACAACTGTGCTCACCCCTTGTATCGGGACTACCTGAACCGCTATGTTCAGGAATCCCGCCCTGGTCACATTCGACACGATCTGACCCGTTGTTATGAACTACACCGGAATCTCATGAACCTTGGCGCAATGTTGCCGTAAAGACATAGAACTGAAGGCGGTTGACAGGGGACAGAATACTGAAAGGACGATCAGATGAATAATTCATCACGGATATTGAAATTGCCAACTGAAAACAATCTGGCTATTCCCATTCTGGAACAGACCCGGAAATATGGCGACAAAGTGGCCATGCAGTGTAAACGGGATGGTGTTTGGCGGGAAATTACATGGAGTGCGATGGGTGAGCAACTGAATGCAGCGGCCAGGGCGCTTCTGGAGCTGGGACTGAATGAAGGTGAAATGATCAGCATATTTTCACCCAATATGCCGGAGTGTACCATCGCCGATGTTGCTTCGCTCAGTATCCGGGGAGTCCCGGTCTATATTTATCCTACCAATCCGGCCAAAACAGCCGAATATATTGTCAATGATTCGGAATCCAGGTTAATCTTTGTCGGAACCCAGGATCAGTATGACAAGGTCATTTCTTTCATTTCCGCGTCTTCATGCCTGAAAAAAATCATCGCTTTTGGAAAAGAAATCAATCTGAATGCTCATCCGATGGCCATGCATTTTGATGCGTTTCTGGATATGGGACGAAGCTCATCCAAAGGCCCGGAAATATCCAGCAGGCTGGAGCGAGCATCCCAGGACGATCTACTGACGCTGATCTATACATCCGGCACCACGGGCGAACCCAAGGGAGTAATGCTGACCCATTCCAATATGTTTCACAGCGCGGCATCACACGATATTCGACTTATAGACCCCAATGACCGGGATGTTTCATTATGCTTTCTTCCCCTGTCCCATGTTTTTGAGCGGGCGTGGACGTATTATGTTCTGCATCGCGGTATGACCAACAACTACCTGGAAGATCCCAAGACCATTATTGAAGCCATTAAGGAAGTAAAGCCAACCATTATGTGTGCGGTGCCGCGGTTTTATGAAAAAATCTACGCCACTGTTTTCCACCGACTGGAATCAGCTTCTCCACTCAAAAAACGCCTTTTTGAATGGGCCATTGATGTCGGGGCCAGACGAAACAATTGCATTAAGGATGAACAGCCGGTTCCTTTTTTTCTCGATGCTATGTATCGAATCGCCGATGCGCTGGTTCTGAAGAAGATTCGTGATATTGTCGGAGGTAGAATAAAATTCTTTCCCTGTGCTGGAGCGCCGCTTTCTCAAAAGATCGAAGAGTTTTTCTATGCAACTGGCATTTTTATCTGTTATGGGTATGGCCTGAGTGAAACAACCGCAACAGTAACCTGTCACGAACCCCGCCATTTCAAGTTCGGACTGGTGGGAAAGCCCATGCCAGGTGTCCAGGTCAAAATATCCGGAAACGGGGAAATCCTGGTCAAGGGCGGCACGGTCATGAAGGGTTATTATAAAAAGCCTGCTGAAACCGAAGAAGTGTTTGAGGACGGATGGTTCAAAACCGGTGACGCTGGTGAGTTTGATGACAATGGCGAGCTTCGTATAACAGACCGCATCAAGGACTTGATGAAAACCTCCAGCGGAAAATATGTCGCCCCCCAGTATCTTGAGTCAGTCATCGGCAGCGACCATTTTATTGAGCAGATTGCCGTTATCGGCGACAACAGGAAGTTTGTTTCGGCTCTGATTGTTCCAGCCTTTGAGGTGTTACAGGAATATGCTCAAACCCATCAAATCCTGTGGACCTGTCGGGAAGACCTGATTCAGCATCCTTCCGTCATCGAACTTTTCCGCAGAAGAATTGAATCGCGCTCAAATGACCTTGCCGGGCATGAAAAGATTATCCGGTTCACCTTGATGCCGAACGAGTTTTCGATTGCTGGCGGCGAGATTACCCCAACCATGAAAATCAAGCGCAAGAATGTGATCAATAGATATCAGGGCGTTATTGAGGATATGTATCCGGTCTAAAAAAAAGGGGGCTTGGGTCAGGGACAACAATCGGCATAGATCATTGTTTTGGTCACGGATGGCGATTTTCCCCCCTTTGAAAAAGGGGGGCCAGGGGGATTTTATACGTGCTGCCGGCTGAATTCTGCATCGTCGTTCCGGTCAAGTGTCCGTGCCAAGGATTGTCCTGATTCGAAGGCTTCCGCAAGATATTCAGGGTGTTTCAGTACATCGCCTTCAAAGTCCAGTCCCCGATACAGAAGGGAGCGCCAGAGTTCAGCATCCAGGACATCCAGAAAAAACTTTACCGTCAGAAGCGGACCATCAAACAGCTTTTTCCCTCTGGTTGCCCCGACCGAAATGAATAAACCCTTTCGTTTTGGCTCCCATTTACCAGGCTGAACCTGATCGATCCAGTATTTTTTCACCCAAAGAGACTGGCACCGGTCCATAAAAATTTTGGTATGGGCGCTTACGGTATAGAAAAAAATGGGTGAAGCCAGCATGATTCCGTCAGATGCCAGCAGAATATCCTGAACATTCTGGAAATCATCCTGAATGGCGCATCGACCGGTTGTCTTGCAGCCATAGATTTCCAGACAGGGTGATATCTTTAAATTGCGCAGAAATATTTCTTCAACGTGCGTACCTGCTTCTCTGGCGCCTTTAACAGCTTGTTTCAGTAGCAACGCGGTATTGCCATTCGTTCTGGGGCTTCCGTAAATAGCAGCGATATTTATCATAAGGTTTTCGTCCTCGCATCGTCATTTGTCTTTGTTTATGATTTCCGGTCAGGATTTTTTTAGAATAAAAAACCCAAGCTCTTGTGTCTGCTAAATTTATCTGGTTCCAAGTATATCATTCTTAAAAAAATGAATCAATTCCGGGGAGTCGTCCATGAATCTCAACGCAGGTCTGATTCGAGAGTTGGAAGGGTACGGTCCCAAAATAAAGACAAAATGTGGTTTTACGCTGTACGAAGTCATTGTGGTGATGGTCATTATCGCCATCTTATCCGGCATCTCAATTCACAATTACATGGCATGGATACCGGGAATCCGCCTGAATGGGGCAGCGCGTCAGGTAATGGGGGATTTGATTGCAGCACGGATGGCATCTGTCAAGGAAAACATCAGTGTGGTGGTAATGCATCTGAACAATCACTCATATTCGGTGACTGCCGGAAGCGGAGCCTCAAAAATGAAGGATTTACAGCCGGATTATCCTGGAACAACACTGAGTTTCACCAGCGTTTTATTTTCGTCGAGAGGAACGACATCACCCCGCACGCTGACATTGCAGAACTCCAGTGGCGTCAAGACGATTACTGTCGCGATTACCGGTCGGGTCAAAATAAATTAGCGCCGAGGGATTGGTTTCGTAGGGGCGAATCTTGTATTCGCCCTATCGAAAGGCGAATACGAGATTCGCCCCTACAACCGTCATTCCGGAGGCCCCTTTTGTAAAATGAAAAATCTGATGCATAAACCGGATAACGATCATGGATACAGTCTGATAGAAGTCTTTATTGCGATGGGTATTTTATCTATTGTATTGCTGGGAATGGCTGGCCTGATAAACATCACCGTAGCCATCAACAGAAACAGCGCCGAGAAAACGGTGGCCATCTCCCTGGCTCAGGATAAAATGGAAGAAACGATTGCCAAGGGTTACTTAAACCTGCCTGCTACAAATCAGACTGTTACCGAAGACTATGGTGCCATAGCAAATTATCTTTCATACAAGCGGATTACCGACATTAAGATTAATAAACCAGATACGAATATCAAACTCATCACGGTAGATGTGTACTGGAACAATGATAACCGACGGGTAAGGTTCCAGTCCATGGTATCCAATACCGTCCCGGATTAGCTGCAGATATCGGGAGACGACCCTTATGCCAAGTATTTCTATCAACACCTCAAACGGGATGACGCTGATTGAATTGATGATCGCATTATCAATCGGAATGATCGTTCTGGGGGCGCTCACCACAACGTTTATAATGCAGAGAAAAGTGTACAGCACCCAGGAACAGGTCATTGAAATGACGCAGATTGCCAGGGCCGCAATGGATATGATTGGCCGGGAAGTGCGAATGGCCGGATATTTCAATCCAGCAAATCCCATGCAGCGTGATAGCTCCGCCAGTCCCCATTTTGTCGGCATTCCCGCGTCAATTTCCCGGCTGGAGATTCTGTCGGATCTGACTGGAGATGGCGATACCGCCGATGCGAATGAACGTATCATCTATACCTTTGATTCCGCAAACCAGATGATTCGAAGAAATACGGGCGGAGGGGCTCAGCCTTTTGCGGAAAATATTCAAGCTTTCTCCTTTATGTGTTTGAACGGAAATGGTAACCCGGCTGCAACTGATGCTGCAATTCGGAAAATCAGAATCACCATAACTGCAAGGACGGTTAAATCAGATCCTCATCATCCTGGTGCCGGAGCTGGAACGATTACGCTGGTTGAAAATGTCTTCCCTCGCAATTTGGGGTTGCGTTGAAAGGTCTCTTTGGTGTAGGGGCGGGTTCCAAACCCGCCCTACTGCACGACCGGTGTGGACGGGTTTGCCAGAATATATTTTGGCCGCCTTGATCGTCGTTCCATCCAGATCATTATGACTGATTTCCCCCTTTAGAAAAGGGGGATTAAGGGGGATTTGAAAACGGGATAAGGCTACCAACAACCACTAAATCCCCCCTGCCCCCCCTTTTCAAAGGGGTGAATCGTTTCCATAGCAGTGACTGAAATGATGATCAAGGCCATTTGGGCTCATCAAAAAAAGTGTCAACTACTTTTGAGGTAATATGAAGGATGCCGAAACAGAAAGGACCTGCGTTGAATTCTGATGAAATATTGGATAATGATCGCGGAGTGGTACTGTTTACTGCCATGATGTTTGTCCTGATAATGTCTATCATTGGTGCAGTCGCATGCGTGATTACGGCGAACGACTCGGCGATTGCCGTAAACCTTGAGGTCTCCAGGACGGCATTTTACAGCGCCGATGCGGGGGTGAATTTTGCGCTTGCGTCAATTCAAAAAAATCTTAAGGCAAACACGATGACTCTTCCGGCAACGGATGGGGCGGCGGTATCCTTATCAGCTTGTGTGCCGCCGTCAGATCCGGACATCACCGATATCATCTTTGAATACTTGCCGATTGGCGCGCCAGTCTTAACCCGAATCGCTGAAAATGAGTACCAGTTCACGGTTCGCGGTTATGGCTCAAGAAATGCGGACGCAGACATCATCGTCGCCTTCAAAAACCGTTCCGCCTTCAAGTTCGGAGCATTTGGCGACAAGGGGATTACAGCTCCGGAATTCTCACATTTTTATGGATATAACAGTACTGTCTCCTTAACACCAGCAGGTGATGATGGGACAAACCAGTTCGATATATGCTCCAACCACAATGTGACCTTATCCGGCAACACCGAAGTACACGGTCATATCGGGCTTGGCAGTTCTGAATCAATTACGGCCGTCTATAATCCAATCGGAAATCCCGCGCCTCATTTTTATGGTACAGGCGATACTGTCCAGACTGTCGGGCCTGTAGAGCCTGATCCTCTGGGCATTATTGGCGGAGAGTATGCGGAAAAGCTTAATAATTGTCGCGTGTTCAGTGATAATGGAATGATTCCGGCCGCTCTGATACTTGGAAACGGAGAATCCGTTACGCTGACCGGAAAACCAGGAGGCGCCAATTATTATTTCACAAATATTGAATTAAAATCCGGTGCGGCTTTGAATATAGACACCTCGGCCGGACCGGTCAATCTTTTCATGTCCGGAGAATTGAATGGAAAACACGGGACGATCACCCAGTCAGGTGGAGATCCCAAGAAATTCGCCATTTTTTCCGATACGGACGATCCCGTATCGTTATCGAATGCAAGTGCATTTTATGGCGTTATCTATGCTCCGTATGCCGATCTCGATATTTATAACAATGCTACAATGTACGGCGCCATTATTGCGGGAACAGTCGATGTGAAAAATTCCGGCAATTTTTACTTTGATACTGCCCTGAAAGACAAATATTTAACAAAAGATGTGGCAATGTTATCTTGGTTTGATGTTCGCAGGTAGAAAGGTTCATGTCATTTCCAATACTCCCGCTGCTATACCTGGGAGCCCTCCTAGGATCGCCGCACCCCAGAGGCCCAATCCTCCTCCGCTGGGGGAGGAAGCTAATGAGAAAGCACAGGTAGAGCCGGTTAATCCGTTGACAAAAAGCTCAGAATTGCTTAAAATACGCAGTATGGAAATCACTTGAAAGACTACTGCAACCCGCTTATACAGGAGAATTGATTATGGAAGGAAAACACGAACACGATCATAAGCACGATCACGATCATAAGCATGAACACGTCCATGAGCATTCTCATGAGAACGTGAAACACGGTCACGAACATGGTCATGATCATGCCCACGATCATGACCATCAGCACGACCACGAACATGAACATGATGAGCATGGCGGAACTTCCAACGCTCATCATCATGAACACAAGGGAGAGCATGGCGCACACGATCATGATCACTCCGGCCATGAAGCGGAAAAACACAATCACTCCCACTGAGATTCGATATGAACGCACCCGTTTTACTGCCGCATACATCAATTCGAGTCACCGCCAACGACATGTTTCTGCCGGTTGTCATGACCTTTGTGGAGCAGTCATCTCTTGCACTGGGGCTCGGAAAACCCGAAGCCCTCAAGATGACGCTGGCGTCAGAAGAGCTTTTTCTTCATCTGTGCCGGGTGGTCATTCCAAACCTGGGAATGATCAATATCCGATGCGCTTGTAAAGGGCATGTCGTTCGGAGTGATTTCTCGTTTCCAGAAACCAGTCTTAATTTACATGCGTTCAATATAACAGCATCGCCTCAGCCACTGGAAACTGCCGACATGGATCAAATGCGGCTGATATTGGCATCCCGATCCGTGGATCGGCTGAAAATTCGTCGAAAAAAGAACCTCTTACAAATTTCTCTGGTTAAAGAGAAAAAGTACCCGCAGGCTTTGGATAGACAGGAGAAACCGTATCCTTTTACTTGCAGGGACTTTGCAATTCACTGCCCCACAGCAGAGGAGCTGAAATTTTTAGCCTTGCTAATCCGTTCATTTTACGCGGATAATGAAACACCCCGGTTTTTTCAATATCCAGGCATGTTGGTTGATATGATTCGAGGCGGTGATTACCATGCCATCATAGCTCAAGGGCCGGCAGGCGAAATCGGAGGAGGAATCGTCTGGCATCTGCTCAGCGACAAAACCGTTGAAGCTATCGGACCGTATGTATTTGGGGATTCCGGATCAAACCGGCCAGTTTTAAATATTGCCGCTTCCCTGATAGAAGCCTGCATCAACGAGGTGGGAAGAACATCCGCAATCGCCATGATCTGCCATCCACCTGAATCCGGTCAATATGATGAATATTTCGAGTACCTGGGCCATATAAGCAGTTACTCGGTCAGTGGTGTTCTTGTTCAACGATCTTCATGGTTTCGCATGATACATGAAGATTTTGGAACTGTTGTGTGGGCGACCAAAGATATAGAAGATTTTCTGCAGCAAACCTACCGGCGGCTGTTTCTTTCCCGTGATATCCGCGAGGTTGCCGATGATGGTGAAACACAGCATGCGCACTCGGTATTGTCAACTAATATAGATCGCCTCAGATATAAGGTTAATCTGGATATTCTATGGCCTGGCGCGGATATCGAAGACAATCTGTCGCGGCACCTCCAGCTTTTTCAAAAAGAGGGGATTAGAAATGTAATTTTTGAGATTGACTCCGGAATCGCCTGGAAATCCGCAATCATTCCCTGCCTTTTGAAAAACGGGTTTCAACCGGTTCAAATTCTACCTTATGCAGGTGATGGCGATATCGTCTTGTTTCAATTGTTCCCGTGTGGTCCATGAAACAGCCCGTTTCATTTCAGCATCTGGCCCCTGATTATATTCAGCGGTTTGAGGCGTATATTCCCAGCAAGCCGGACGATGAGCTGAAAAAACTCTTTGGATGTTCCCATCTATTCCGTTTGAATAACAATGAAAACCCGCTGGGGCCATGTTTGTCAGCGACCAGGGTGATCAGCAGCTTCGTACCTTCCCAGGCATCCATCTACCCCAGCGGTGACTGTTGGCTACTTAGACAAAAACTGGCCGAAAAGCATGGCATGGACCCGAACCAGTTCCTGTTTGGAAACGGAGCCAATGAAGTCATTGCATTTGTCATAAAGGCATTCTGCCAGAAGGGAGATAACATTATTACCGCAGATAAGACTTTTGCGGTGTATGAATGGGTGGCGGAATTTTCGGGAATTGAAGCCCGCCGGGTTCCGCTGAAAGATTATGGATTCGATGATGATGAAATGATTCGTGGAATAGATGATCACACGAAAATTCTCTTTGTCTGCAATCCCAACAACCCAACCGGAACCTACTGGGATTCCAAGAAGCTGAGGGGATTTTTAAATCGTATCAAAGGCAGGCAGATTGTCGTGGTGGACGAGGCATACTGTGAGTTTGTAGAAAAACCTGATTTTCCGGACAGTATGTCGATGATCGCCGAGTATCCCAATCTGGTGGTGTTTCGCACATTTTCCAAGATGCACGCGCTGGCCGGGCTGCGGATCGGTTATCTGGCCGGGTCAAGCGAGGCTGTCGATATCATCCGCCGAACCTGCGTGGTCTATTCGGTCAATACGCTGGCACAGGCCGCCGCTCTGGCTGTTCTTGAAGACAACGGGGAACATGTTCAGCAGACCCGGGACCTGGTACGTCGGCAGAAGCAGGTGCTGACCGAGTATCTTACCAACTGGGGACTCCAGTTTCTGAGCGGTGAAGGCAATTTCATCATGATCCGCCTTCCCATGAGTGACAGCCTTGCCTATCGCAGGCTCATGATGCAGGGGGTCATGATCCGTACCATGACGGGGTTTCGGTTTCCGAACTGGATTCGGGTGACAATAGCCTTGCCGGATGCCATGGATTCTTTCATGACAGGTCTGGACAATATTCTGAAAACATAGCAGATCAGATTTTTAACTCTTCTCGAATTTAGTTGGTGAATGTTTATGCTATCATGGTGACTCAACCCCAAAAATTGTATTCAGCCGAATTTATATCCCTGATATTTATTCTTTTCTTCGGCTTCTGCAACATGTCTGTGTTCTACAGTTTCTACAGCTATCTGGAACATCTGGGCATTTCTGCGGAATGGCGAGGCATCATTGTGGGACTTGAGCCCATGACCGCTTTTTTTCTGCGTCCGGCAGTCGGCATCTTCATACATGCTGGAAATGCGATGGTATTTCTTAGGTTCTCGATGATTTCGCTTGCCTTGATTCTGTGCACATACACGGTGACGGTTTCGCTGCCTGGTCTGATTCTGCTCAGAATCTTTCATGGGGCTGCATTCGTCACGCTGGTATCGGCCGGTGTCACGTTGTTGGTTCATTTCATTCCGCGGGAAAAAAGCACACAGGGGTTTGGCATTATGAGTCTGTCCAGCCTCATCCCTTATGCCGTGGCGCCTATGCTGACCGAAATTGCGCTTCGTTATTTCCGAAGTGAGGCTGTCATCTATGCACTGGTTTCAATTCTGGCTATCCCCGGAATCGTCCTGATTTCCGCCGTGAGTCCCCGAATCCGGAACACGCTGGACAAAATGGATCCGGGCGATTTGCAGCGTCCGGCAATCGGGCAGTTGTGGCAAAATATCCGCCGAGTACCGGTAATCCTGATCCTGACTATGAATCTGCTCGTATTCTTCACATACGCCACGGTATTCTATTTCATCAAATCGTTTCTGGTGCATCAGGGCATGGGGCAGGATGTGGGAATTTTTTTTGCGGTATCAACTGGTGTCATGATCGTCATCCGAACAGGATTTGGGCGGGTGATGGATTCGGGAAACAAGGTTAGGACTCTTGGGTGGATGGCGCTTTTTCTGGCGGCTGTTTATGTGCTGCCGCCCTGGGTCAATTCTTTCCCCAGGCTGTTTCTGGCTGCCGGTTGTTACGGCATGGCGATGGGGGGCATTCTTCCCCTGCTCAATGCAATCATGTTCGAGTTCTCCGCCAGGCAGTTTCAGGGGATCAACGGCAATCTCATGATGTTTATGATGGATGCTGGTTTTTTTTTATGCCCGATGATCATGGGGGCGGTCCTGGCAGTTGGCGGATCATTCAGTCTGCTATTTCTGAGCTGTTCGGCGATTACGTTGATCCTGATCGCACTTCTGGCCGGCTTGAGTCGATGGCAATCAGTCCACGCCAATACGCCTGACGCGGAAGGTGACGGATGACAGTGGTTGAAATTTCCGTGATGCCCGTATCTGGTAGCCTATAACATCATGCCGCGCCATCAATGAAAGGAGTTGCAAGACCCATGAATGACAATCTTGAGAACAATACGGAACCGGCTGAAGAGAATTTCGAGGTGGGAAGTTTTCGACCTGAAGATGCCGATGGAATTGTTCGCTTGTTCCGGGCTGTCTATGGAGAACACTACCCCATCAAGCTCTTCTACGATCCCCAAGCCATTATCGCCGTCAATGAGGCCAAAAAATACTATTCCATCGTTGCCCGCACTGTCTCTGGCGACATCATCGGTGTTAGCCATCTGTTTCGTTCGGCCCCGTATCCTTCGATTTATGAATATGGTGTTGGCCTTATCCTGAAGGAATATCGGAACACCGGTGCGTTTACCCGTATGAGTGAATATCTATTCGACGAATTCGTGCCCCAAGAGGATAATATCGAGGAGATATTCGGCGAGGCGGTATGCAACCATGTTGTCACGCAAAAGTCAGCCATGCGTTTCAAGCATTTGGAAATGGCCATGGAAATAGCTTTGATGCCCGCTGCCGCTTATGCCAAGGAAAAGAGCGCGACTGGCCGGGTGGCGGCTCTGGGCTTCTTCCGCTGCTATAAACCAAGGTCCAACCGGATCTATATTCCTGCGCCTTACGAGCAGGAACTGCGCTGGATATATTCCCGTCTTGACGATTCGCGGGACATAGTAGTATCGGAAGGTCTGGCTCCGGCGGGTTCGGTCTCCCGCATTGGCATGGAGGCCTTTGATTTCGCCCAAGTCGCGCGGCTTGCGGTACACGAGATCGGGAAGGATTTCAGCAATGCCTACAGCAATGTCGAGAAGCAGGCCATCGCTGGAAAAGCCGTGGTTCTCCAGGCTTGGCTCAATCTGGCCAGTCCTTATGTCGGGTCTGCCGTCCACACATTGAGAGAAAGAGGCTACTTTTTCGGCGGAGCGCTGCCCAGATGGTTCGACAGCGACGGGTTCCTCATGCAAAAGCTCCTCTGTCCGCCCGATTTTGACGGCATTGTGCTGGAATCCGCAGATGCCAAACAACTTCTGGAGATTATCAAGCTGGATTGGGAACGGACGGGAGTCTGAACGCAGGCGATTTGCCCCATTTCGGACATCCGGGCTACAGTTGACTACCGCCGAGCAGTTGCAGGGAATCTTCTTCTTCGGCTCTGTGATCAAATTATCTGTCGTATGGTGAGGGTGGAGTGAACGGTTATGCTCAAAATGGTGTTCAGCCCAATTTGTCCAAAGTCCAAGAAAGTATCAGGAATAAAATAATTGAAAACTCAGGAACACTCTATTCATCAGCCTCATGCCAAACTTTTTGAAACGGTGTTTTCCGATCCGGTGGAAGCCGTGAGTTTCTTTCAGGCGTATCTGCCGGATGCCCTAACAACACGGATTGTCATGACACGTTTAAGGATGTTGATTTTATCCCCCGTTTCAGTCATTTTCTGACCGATCAGTCCGGTTTTTCTAACGATGAAATCAGAGGCGCGCTTAAAGTTAGAATCGCCCAGCTTCTGATGAAAGCCGCTTTTCACGGAAAGATACGGGAGATATTTGACACACTGTCTGCTCTGATGTCCGAACTGCCGGAAAGCGGCGGTATCCGGTATGTCAGAGTTTTTATAAGATATATTGCCGCAACTCAGGAACGGAAGACGGTTGATGAGTTTACGGAAATTATGAAGAAACAATCAGAACGTATAGGTGAGAATATGATAACCGCAGCACAGGAATGGTTTAACGAAGGTTTAAATAAAGGTTTTACTAAAGGTTTGAACAAAGGTGTGGTAAAGGGACAAATTGAAGTTATCGAAAAATTTTTAAAAGCGGGTGCAACCTGGGATTTTATTTACAAAGCTACCGACATTGATGAAAACAGTTTCCACAAACTGAAAAAGAAGTGGCGAGAACAAATAAAACCGATAAGAAACCCTTACCAAGGCGTTGCATTGGACAAGCTCAATGCCAGCCAGTGAAGCTCGGTGTCAGGTACCAATGTCATTTTATTGGAAATCGCCTAATCAATAGCCTGATGTGATATAATGCTGGATAAAAACCTGACCAGCGGAGGTGTTTATGCAACGATTTCAATTATTGTTTTTAAGTTTCTGTGGATTGTGTATGGTTTTCTTTGCATGCTCGGCGTGGGCAGAACAACATGTGGACAATGGCGATGGCGCCGTCACGGATGTATCTACCGGTCTGATGTGGCAGCAAGCAACGATGATCAATGCATAATGGAGCAATTTGTGGAGCAACTGTTACCGTGCGAGAGTATCTGGAATAAAATAATTGAAAACTCAGGAACACTCTATTCATCAGCCACACGCCAAACTTTTTGAAACGGTGTTTTCCGATCCGGTAGAAGCCGTGAGTT
>JBAXVB010000259.1:0-5516 GCA_037129415.1 Deltaproteobacteria bacterium | reverse complement strand
GAGTACCGGACTACGAATCCGTCGGTCGCCCGTTCGAATCGGGCCGGGCGCGCCATAAAATCAAGCACTTACGACAAATAAAAAATGCTTCAAAATTCGGGTGTGCTTATAGTGTGCTTTCAAACTGATTCATCTTAATTTTGAATCATCCATAAGGCAACAAAAAATGCCACCAGGCATGGTATTATTTATTTCAGTAACAAAATATCTTTTTTATATTCATACGAATTAAGCGAATTAAGCGAATTAAGCATTTTTTCAGATAGTTACAGTGCGAATTAAGTGCGAAAGAAGTGCGAATTAAGCCATGATATGGTGTTTCTGATACGATTGACACACATCACCGTAAAGGTGGTACACGTCACCGATCCCCTCCGCATCCATACCGATCAGCAATATAAACAGCAGACCAGTTCAATATATCCTGTTCATCAGATGATGGCGTGGTGACAATTAAGGGTATCCCTTACGGAAACAATGGTAGAATTTTTTCAACATTTAAAAAAAACTGTAAATGCCTTATATGCGTACTGACTTTACTGACTTTTATCTATCCCATTATGATTTTTATCTGTTCAGCACTTGAAACAAGCTGTGAATGATACCATTTGCAGACCAGTTCAGCAGATGAAACATGCTGATCCGTTTCCCTGATCCTGATGAATGACATCAGCAACATATCATTTGACTGATCAACTGCACCAGTTACGCAAAGGACAGCATCAGACAGCACCAGGCAGCTCACACACAACGAGCAATGACAACAGCATACAATCCAACAGACACAACCATGACAGCACCAGATACGCAGATGATTGATGAAACATTGACATCTTCCCAAATGTTCAGCATTTCATCGAGGACATTATTAAATCATTTAAGTAATTTATAAATCATCTGACACCTTGCCATAAGCTGAACATCTGGGAGCACGCCTATCGGATTATGACGTAACTGGAAGTTACCCCATCCCCAACATCACCATTGTTGATCACCAGCATACAGAAGATCAAGCCTGCGGTTCCCATGGGTGATGCCTGTCAACCTGATGGATTCGTTTAGAACTTGAAACATACTCCAGAACACCTCGCGCACAACACTACTTCAACTGCTGATCCTGAATACGACAATTTGACATATTCAAACAACACTGCATTCAGCACCAGAAGGTTTCGACGGGATCAATCCGGATAACAGAATCAAATCCCATAAAGGTTTCTGACAACCGACTGTGAAAAAATTCAGCATTCATGCGATCCACTCCACGGAGTCGCTGATTCGGATATGCACAAGTATGCACTTCCGGATGCGGTTTCCTGGCCCTGCCTGTCAGCCTGATATTTATGTTACGGATTATGCGTAAAAAGGCTTTCTGTATAGGTTTATAAGTCCGAAAGAAGTCTGAAAGAAGGGTACGGCCAAGGATAATTACAACCTTTCTGGTCCACCAACATGATCCAGGCTGCGGTTCCCTGGAGTAAAAAAGAAGGCTCCCACATTGTTATTTTCAAATAAGTTAAAATCAGCAGTTGTTCCATGATAAACTACCATTGGGGAACCGTCCGGGTTTACGACTTTGGATGTTATTTTTCCATTGACAATATCCATAAGATGCGCGATCTTCTCATTAAAGCCTGCGAGCGGGATGGCCACTGGCGCGGACATTTCGTGTGTCGAGGTCAGATGCACCCCATGTGACGCAGGCTTTTCAACCTGATCGTCCTCCGCTCCCAGGACGGCAATAAGTTTCTTGACTTGCGTAGGTCTGTGCCCGACGAAGCCAGATTCACCGGAGGACTTTTTGACTTCTGGATGCCGTGCCGGAAAGCTCAACCGACATAGCGAAGTCGGCAACTGGCACCGGTCTTGAACACCGCATTCAGAAGTCATACATCTTCCGCATCTGGTTGTTTTTGTCGGCATACTTGCCCGGCTGAAAATTCAGCCGAGCAAACTCTTGATAACATTGAAGATAAAATCTGACGGCGTAAAATTCCGCCGCGAGAATACTTTATGCCAGCGTCCGGGTGATACTGGCGATCATGGTATCATGCAATAGTCTCAGTTCCCCCATGACGGCTGTAAAGGTTTCCTGAGCATGTTTCAGCGCATACTCCATCAATAAATCGTATAATACATCAGCTTCAATACTGTTTACAGCAAGTGTGCCATTATCAGATGTATCTTTTATTGTTCCAGAAACAATATCCACCACATCGCTGAACTCAGTGTCTTGAAATCTGATTTTGATCACGGACTCAATGCCATCGGCCGCAAGCCATTCTCTGATACTGGTCTTGATCCACTGCTCAATTTCCTTTTTCATGCTGAACCCCCTGCGCGGTCATATCTGCACCCTTCCGGCCAAGCATTCTTGCGTGAACTGCTGAAACGCAAGAAGTTCAACAGGAACCTTTCTGCCTGGTATCCCTGACATTGCCTTCTTCTCCCTCAGTTCGTGAAACGGTATCCGTTGTTCGTCATTCAATCCGAACCAAGCAGCTTTAATCTTACTTCGCTGTTCATAATCATCGAGGCTGGTATCAGTCACAGAAGCAGGCGGTTTAACAGACATCTGAATATCATTGCTCAAATTAACCGGCGTCGGTTGAATTGGCTGAACCTTTCCGGCCAAAGAAGACAGATAGGCAAGTGGGGATTTAACATTATCAAGTTTCCCTGATTTCTTTCTGTTGACCATCGTCTCCACTGCGGCCATATCCATGAACCCGACTGGTACATTAACGCCAAAAAGCGCCTTAAACTCATCGCCTATACTCGCGTGCGCGCCTGGCTGCTGTTGCTTTTCTTTTAACAAAGAAGCTTGCTTAGCAGCAAGCAAGCCGCGCGCGCGTATTAAGGCGGTATCAAGATCGTCGTTTATGGTATCCTTTGTGGGTTCATTTGTTCCCTGTTCGGTTATCACCCAAAGCGTTTTGCTTTCTTTTTGTCCATTTTCTGACATCATTTCGGCCTGAATATCCACTGCTGTTTCTTCAATGGTCTGAATGGTCGCTGTTCCGGTCACATTCATGGCCTGTTCAATCATATCAGTGATACCGTCATGACTCGTTGTGGCTTGGATGTGGCCTGTTTGTGTCGTGTTCTTGACATCAGGGATATGAGCAGGGTTCAAACCGGCACATAAAGTGTCCATGATTGTTCCGATCATTGCCTCCAGACGGTTGAAACGCTCCGTAAAGGTACTAAACGAGGCATCTTTATTTCCCTCTGTGACTTCCTGGCGTTCTTTTGGTTCCGCACATAGGACAATAAATGCTCTCTTTTTTGCCATGGGTTCCCCGGCCTGAACCACCTTTGCACTGATTAGACGTTTTACGGACTTGTTTACGGACTTTTGGGATATGCCGATACCTGCTGCCAGTTCACCATTAGATAAGGCGCCTGGGTTCTGCAGAAGGAAAAGAATTGTCCTGGCATCAGACTTCTTTAATGCAGGGTTCGACAACAGTTCATGAACGAGGCTGTCATTTATCTGGATCATCTGATACCTCCTTTATGGCTTTCTTAAGCTGTTGAGATATGCAACTCAGGATAGATGAAAGTCCACCTGTGCTGCTGCCGGTCAACTCCAAATCTTTAGAGTATGATAGGACATCAGCCAGAAAGTCCAGTTGGGGACATATCATATTGATAGCATCCACAATACCCACGGATTCTGTATTCATTGCGTCACCTCCCACTGTGTCAATTGCAGGATGATCCGATCCAAAAGACGGATAATATCTTGATAGATGGTGTCCAGTGCATCAGGCTCGACGGCTGCGGTGGTATCAATCATGGCTCACCTCCTGATCTCTGACTGGATTGTTCAGACAGTCAAGGCCATAATTCACGAGGCTACAGGTAGAACAATCGCCGCCGTTCTGTGTACAGTATTCGGGATGATCCGGTTCTTCCAGAAGATCAAGAAGATCAAGGTTGTCTTGGCAGTCGTAACCATCGACCATCAACGGACAATTACTGCAATCACCGTTATTTTGAGTACAATAAGAAGGATGACGGGTTACTGGTTCTGCCTGGGGTTCTTCAAGAAGATCATCGGTCAAGCCACAATTGGCTCGACCTGCCTGGGGTTCAGGGATGAATACTACTGGATTATAAGATACTGCTGAGGGGATACTGGATAGGTTTTCTGACATGGTGCGGCTCCTCTAAATTTTGTTGTTTTTCGCCAAAAGAGTTGGCGGGACTCAACAACCGTTTAGAGACGGCTGACCATATTCCCCTTACGGGTTATTTTGGCCTATCATCCCGCCTGAATGCGGATCATCCTGCTGGATTCAGCAAAACGATAAAGGTGTCAGAAACAAAAAACCGCACTGACGGCGCGGGTACCGCTCTAAAAGTTGTACCTTCATAATATTGAACCCGGTTTCACCTGTCAATGGATTTCTTGTGATTCTTTGTGATTTATTATGATACGTCTCGAATGTTATCTTTTACTGTTCTCATGAATAAAACTTAATGCTAAAAAATATATCCCAAAAACCAATTTTAAGAAAAACAGCATTAAGTATAAGATATAATTACTTTTGATTCATTTTGGCGAATGTTAACTATTGTATATAAGTTAACATTCGGATTTTTATGAGAGAGGAAATTCATGGGTAAAAGTAGGTTTTGAAGCAGGTTTGTTGTATTCAGTTTCAGAAAACTTTTCCGTCAAAATCGGCGGATCGAAGTCTGTCAGATGGTTTGCAACAGGTTTGTTGCGTTCCGGCAGTTCCGCCGTTTCGCAACAAACTGCCTGTTTTCACTGTCTTGAGTGAGTTCGGGATTTTCCGACGGCTTATCATTTTCGGCACCTATGCCGTTTGTGATAAGTTGTAGTGATTCCGTAAACTCACTAATCAACCAGATAACCGATGACGCTGGCTGCAATTGATAATTCAACTTTTCCAAATGGAAAAGTTGAAACCCAAACCAGAGTTACCAGCGAAGAAACCTATCCCGCAACAATTTTGTTGGCGGCGATTGCTGCGGCGGACGGCACTGTAAGCACAAAAACAGTTCAGCGAACATTAGATAATTCAACTTTGTCAAATGACAAAGTTGAACCAACCAAAACCATCGGCAAAGACGGCAAAGCCAGGCCGACGAAGTACGTCAAAACCCCAAAAAAGAGGACTGCGTAGAACTACGCAGTCCAACTATCTGATTTTTATAGAAATATTCAACGCGGTTAAAACTAACCAGATTAACAACCTGATTTTCTTCATTAATATTTAATCTCATCAGATTTAACGGCATTAACAGATGATAGGTCGGCGCAAAACTGCGCAGACTAACTAATTGATTTACATAATCAATATCCACAAAGCCTTGTGGATGATACCCTGTGCAGATTAATTCACGGCAAAAACAGACTGTAAAACCGGATGGATATCAGGACTCCTTAAAAGCAAGGAGTCCAAAGCCTGATTTTATTCGTCCATAAATGAGCGTGATCTCAATAAATGATGGTTGATATTTCACGATATTTAAGGGAAGGA
>JBAXVB010000258.1:0-5530 GCA_037129415.1 Deltaproteobacteria bacterium | reverse complement strand
TCGAATATATGTTTATTCCAGCCCAACCCGCCGCTGAACCGGAGCGCGCAACAGCGTGACTTGCTTAAAGCCAGAAATCATCAGCGCGCCCGGTTAGCTCTACGTTAGGCGGGCTCAACCAAGAGCCGCGGGAGGATGGTTATGAAAACAAGAGTGTTTACTGTTTGTGCGGTTATTTTTCTGTTTAGTGGCGTTGTCCAAGCCGATTCCATTCGGCTAAACTTCGATTCATTAACAGGTATGTCTTTCAGAGGTACTGGACAATATGTCCCGGAGCTATCAAAATTATATAGTGTTCCTGAGTATGGCATCCATTTTTCATCAGATACAAACTATGTTGCTGTAGTTAATTTAGGAGTAGGGCATGCGACAAGCGGCACTAATGGTGTAGGTGGTGTCGACTCTTCAGGGAAATTGAATTATGGTATCATTACTATGAAATTTTTTGATCCAGAAACTGGTAATCCCGCGACAACAGATTATGTTTCGCTCCGTTTAGATCAGTGGGGTGGCGGACC
Source organism: Deltaproteobacteria bacterium (assembly GCA_037129415.1). GTDB lineage: Bacteria > Desulfobacterota > Desulfobacteria > Desulfobacterales > Desulfatirhabdiaceae > RAAP-1. The sequence continues at coordinate 5,012 of JBAXVB010000258.1, read as the reverse complement.
TAGTCAAGTAATGCAGGCATTTGGCGTAGATGGTAAGTTGATTGAGGAAGTTATTAGTAATGATATTGGTGGCACCCAACTAAAAATTGCATCAAGTGGAATTCACTCTGTAATTGCGCCGGGAGATTTTGATGATCTGGAATTCAATACAATCCAACCTGCTAGTCCGTGTTTTTCTAAGGCTGTAGTGACATTCACCGCCGGAACACCTGCTAAAGCTGCTGATGTTAACGCAAACTTTGATGCTCATAATTGCCAGATTCAGGCATTGAAAGCAATTGTCTGTCAGGATCACCCAACAGCAAGTATATGCCAGTAAACGCACTCGGCCTAACAATACGTTCCAGCGGAGCGCGGAGGACAGCCTTGGTAATTTCAATGTTCGTAGCCACCGCGCCCGCTGAACGCGGTGTTAGCAATGGTTTTCGGATGCGCCCACAATTTGGCATGAAAAGCAAGTTTTTATTGATTTGTTGGACTCATAAAAATGAGAGAAAATGATGAAATGTCCATTTTGTGCAGAAGAGATAAAAGACGAGGCAATAAAATGCAAACATTGCGGTGAGTGGCTAGTGGCCAAAGGCGCTCCAGAGCAATCAAAGGTTTTTACAAACAGTTCAGTCCAAAATAATCCCCCAATATTTGAAAAAATCAATGAAATATATCGGCAATTCACAGCCTTTGTAGATATTGGCGAAACAATTGAGCAATCGGCAAACCTTCCAGAGAAGTATCTTCCTGAAGAGGTTTTTAAAAAGGAAAAAATCAATATACCAGACATAATGGAAGCCAAAATGCTCAAGACCAAAAACGGATGGATCCTGCGATACTCAAATCTTCTTTTTAAAGGTTGGGGTTTCTACGATATGGTATTTACAAATAATAGAATCGTTTTAGTTGCAACAACACCACGAGAAAAGTTTAATCCCAATCCAGCTGCTGGTATATTTGGCCTCTTTGGGATTACGCTTGGGACTGCGCTACCAGCAGCACTCGAGAAATACCAACAACTAACAAAGGATAAAAAAATTGATCTAAATATAATTGATCAGTTAATTGAAAATAGAGCAGCTATTTATATAGACGTTGACAACATTAAAAAAATAATTATTGCGGAAGAAAAAAATTCTTTTGCGGAAGGATTTTTTCGGCGAAAAGCATTTAGAGTAATTATTTCGGGCAATTTTAACTACAACAAAACGATTCAAAATGGTTTCCTTTGTTTTTTTTCAGAAGGCAACAAGATTAACGAAACGAAAAAAATGATAGAAAAAAACATTAACTTCCAGACTACTCTTGCGTCAGAGAAAGTAGATGCTCTTTCTGACTTTAGAGATACTTTAGCAAAATTTTAGACGGTTTATGTGAAGAGAACTAATCTTATATTAAGAAATTGAGAAAAATGGGGACCCCATTCACGGAAATGATTATGCCTAACAAAGCAAATGCACACGGATGCCAAACTCCGCTGCGCTCCGTTTGCTGCTGGTGATTTGCAACGTTATGCGTCAAACTAGTATAGCGTTTCATTAAAATATATACAAACTAATATTTAGCGACTGCATCAAATTTTTTCCAACGGAAGACTACAGGAGCGGAGTTCATTTCCTTTATGCCCAGAAGGATTCTCTCCTTGAGTTCTTCCAGTGTTTTGACGCGAATACCCTTTAAAAAGGTTCTTGCCATTTTACCGAACAATGTTTCAACCAAATTCAGCCAGGAACCATGAGTAGGAGTATGGATATAAATGAAACGATTAGGCTTTGTGGCAAGGTATGCCATTGTTTCTCTGGAAATATGTGCTGAGTGATTATCCAAAATCACTCGAATTTGGCACTCTTTGGGATAATATCTATCGAGTTCATCGAGAAGACATATAAATTCTTTGCTGCGATGTCTATCATGGACCTGCGCAATTACATGTCCATCTTGAAGATCAAGGGAAGCCAGTATTGATACGGTACCCATTCTTTTGTATTGATGATCTCGAAGTATTCGAGAATTTTTTTCCGGATTCGGCATAATATCATCGGCAAGATTATCAAGAGCCTGTACACCAGGTTTCTCATCTACCGATACAGTAACGACCTGTTGAAAGTTTTCAGGATTTCCCTGAAGCATTGAAACCCCTTTATAGGCCATTAATACTTCTTTCATCTTGATGTCAAAGTCAGGGTCCCGGCTGTGACAATAATAAGCGATTTTGTCCGGTCGTATCGGCTGGCTTGATAGGATTCGCTGGATTGTTGCCTTGGCTGCTTTTTGCAAGCATGGATATCCATTTTGCACAGAATAATTTCTAACATGTTGGGCCAGAGAATTTCGAGACCAAAATTCAGCAGCATAACCATGTTCTTTGGGTTTTGTACAAGCAAGGCTAATAACCCAGCTCCTTGCTTCCGCAGTGATTGTTGGGCCAAACGGTCGATGGAAAGTGTCTTTTAGGGCAGCTTCTACACCCATCGAAAGGGCCTTGTCGATACACTTATAGACGGTAGCTCGTGTTGTCTTTAATTCTTTAGAAATAGCAGAGAGTCCTATTCCATCGACATATTTTAACAATATTCTCGACCGTTGTACCTCTTGCAAAGGCAGTATTCTTGATTGGGACATCTTGACGAGCGAATCTTTTTGTTCGTCAGACAAATTAAGTTTTGCTCTCTGACATTTTCTGGACATTAGTTGCCTCCACTATGAAAGTATTAGTATTGAAGGCATTATAGACTAATGCGTTTTATTTGTATATATTTTAATGAAACGCTATACTAGGTTGTTCCAATGGTTGAATTCGAACTTGGGAAAAGAATCTTATCGCTGCGCGAACGCGTAGTTGCCGACTTTGATGCCGGAGACTGGGAGGAAATTGGTCTTCTCACTGGCTTCTCCGACTTAATTTCGAGGCATCCGCGTCTTCTGCGTAGTCTCTCCTGGGGTGATGAGGACTACGCGGGGAACGCACTGAACATAATCAAGCAAATCGCTCAACAAGATGAGGGCGCATTCGCGGTTTTCGAGAAACACGTCGCGGAAAAGTACCCGGAAGAAAGTCAATTCGTGTCTGCCAAGCCATCAGAACGCAAGATTACATTTGCACCAAATGTCTTTCAGGTTCCAGAAAACACATCCATTGAGAGTGACTTGGTCGCAGTCATGATGCCGTTTAACCCGGCATTCAACTCGGTACATGATGGAATCCGACGCGCTTGCAGTGCGGCAGGATACCGGTGCCTCCGAGTCGATGATATATGGGAAGAGAGCACTGTTATTCAAGATATCTTCAACCTTATATTCAGGGCTTATGTGGTGGTTGTCGACTTCACCGGAAAAAACCCAAACGTGATGTACGAAACGGGCATCGCCCACACCCTTGGCAAGCATGTGGTGCCCATATCTCAGTCACTTGATGATGTTCCTTTTGACATGGCACACCATCGAATTCTAAAGTACCTACCAAATGGGGAAGGTATCAACGCCATGATCAGCAAATTGGCAGCCAAACTCCGTCAGGTGAGCGCGTGACGCATAACCCGGCATTCAACCGAACGCGGAACAGCTTGCTTTATTTTTTCACGGCGTTCGTGGGCCGCGCCGGTTAATTTTGCGTTAGGCATTTGTAAGTTAGGAGCTGTCCGGAAATAAGTTGTACATTTATTGGTTATCTGCTATTTAATAGCAATGGATGCTAACATTGTTGAAACTATAAGAATAAAATACCGTTCTCTATCGCCTTTTCTCAACGAACGGATAAGACGATTATGGGCTGGTGCTGAAGCAAATGCTCTTGGCCGAGGTGGTAGGGTCATAGTGGCAGAAGCAACAGGGGTATCCCGAATGACCATTGATCGTGGGATTCGTGAGCTTGACAAAATTTCGAGCACACATTCTATAGATCGAATTAGAGTTCAAGGAGGTGGCAGGAAACGACTTCAAGACAAATCACCTGAAATCATGGATGAGCTAAAAGGCCTTATTGAAGGAACAACCAGAGGTGACCCGGAATCTCCTCTATTGTGGACTTGTAAGAGTACTCGTAATCTTGAAACAAATCTTCGTAGCAAAGGATATGAGGTCGGTCGCCAGAAAATATCTGAGCTGCTTGATGAGCTTGGTTACAGTCTTCAAGGAAACCGAAAAGCTGCGGAAGGCGATGATCACCCTGATAGGGATGCCCAGTTTCGATTTATCAACCGCCGGGTCAAGATATTTCAAAGGTTCGGTCAACCGGTTATATCAGTCGATACAAAGAAAAAGGAGCTGATCGGTAACTTTGCAAACAAGGGGAAAGAGTGGGAACCTAAAGGCAATCCAAGGAAAGTCGACACACATGATTTTGGAAAAGATAGGGTAAATCCATATGGAGTCTATGATCAAACACTCAATGTAGGTTGGGTAAACATAGGTACTGATCATGATACATCTGAGTTTGCTGTAGAAAGTATCCGGCGGTGGTGGGAAAAAATGGGCATTATTCATTATCCTCATGCGGACAGTCTGCTTGTCACGGCCGATTGCGGTGGAAGTAATGGCTACAGGGTTCGCTTGTGGAAATATGCTTTGCAGAAGCTTTCAAATGAAACTGGGTTAAAAATATCAGTTTGTCATTTTCCGCCCGGAACAAGTAAGTGGAATAAAATTGAGCATCGTCTATTTTGCCATATTAGTATGAATTGGCGTGGCAAACCATTGGTGAGTTATGATGTAATGGTAAAATTAATAGGTAACACTACAACACGTGAAGGTTTAACCGTTCAAGCTGAAATCGATTCAAATCAGTACCAAAAAGGGAAAAAAGTTAGTGATGAAGAAGTGAAAAATATTGAAATAAGACGAGCTGGATTTCATGGTGAATGGAACTACAAAATTACACCAAATGTATAAGTTAATTACGGACAGCTCCTTAAGGCGAAAATGCCGTTAAAAATGTTGACATATTGTCGTTTTTAAGCGACAATATCACATGAATTTGACAAAAAAGACTCTCAGAATTTATCAGGATTGCAACGGCAGAGAAC
>JBAXVB010000257.1:0-5556 GCA_037129415.1 Deltaproteobacteria bacterium | reverse complement strand
TTAAATATGAAAATACAAAATTCATGACCACTTAGACAAACGACTTGACAGGTCTTCCGATTTTCGTTACCCTGATGAAATATTAAGGCTAACGAAAACCAATCACCGCTATGAAATCCAAAATCCTCGGACTGTTCCGATCCACGCAAGACATTGTATCCGGAGAAATCTTGAGCGCAGCTCTCGGTATCTCGCGGGTATCGGTGTGGAAGCACATTCAAAAGCTTCAGGAATGCGGATATCAAATTGAAGCAACTCCCAAAGGGTATAAGCTTCTGATGTCGCCGGACACGCCGTTTCCCTGGGAATTTCCGCAGCGGCAGGGTATGATTCATTATTTCCCTGAAGTTTCTTCCACCATGGACATCGCCAGGGAAATGGCGCGTAAAGGCCATTCCCATTTCAGTGTCGTGATCGCAGGCAGGCAAACCAGCGGACGGGGCAGGCTGAGGCGGACCTGGTATTCGGACGATGGCGGACTCTATTTCACCCTGATTCTTAGGCCCGACATTCCGCTGCAATGGTGTTTCCGGGTCAACTTTGCGGCCTCTCTGGCGCTTTGCCGGACGGTTCGGAGACTGACCGGGTTGAATGCCGCCGTCAAATGGCCGAATGATATTCTCGTTGATGGCAAAAAACTATCTGGAATGCTTTCCGAAATGGAAGCCGAGGCGGAAATGGTCTCGTTTGTCACTGTCGGCATTGGAATCAACGTCAATAACGACCCGACCGGGTATGAGCCTAATGCCTGCTCTCTTCGGCAGCTTCTGGGAAAACCGGTTTCCCGAAAAGAGATTCTGGCCCTGTTTCTGGATGAACTTCAAACCTATCTCGACAATGCGGATGACAATCCGGAGAAAACAATTGCGGAATGGAAACAATTTACCTGCACGCTGGGAAGGCGAGTTTCGGTGATTACCCAGCTTGAAACATCCACGGGTCTGGCTTTGGATGTCGATTCCACCGGTGCGCTAATTCTGGAGCTGCCGGATGGTTCACACAAGAAAGTTCTATACGGCGACTGCATGAACGACGTTCCGCCATTATTTTAATCGCCATTATGGTGGCAAAGATACCCATGAAATCAACAAAGCAACTTCGAATGATGGTCTATGCGTCTTTGTTTGCAGCGCTGACGGCTGCAGGCGCGTTTCTGGCGATTCCCATCGAACCTGTTCCCATTGCGCTTCAGAATTTATTCGTGTTTTTGGCGGGACTCCTTCTTGGCGCCAGATGGGGAGTATGGAGCATTGCCATATATCTATTGACCGGCGCGCTGGGGCTCCCGATTTTTGCAGGCGGAACCGGCGGAATCGCCAAACTGGCAGGGCCAACCGGTGGGTATCTGCTGGGGTATCTGCCGGCAGTATTTGTCATTGGAATCCTCTCTGAAAAATTGCCGAAAAAGCCTTTTTTTTCTGTATTCGCCATTAGCGCAGGTACTCTGATTGTCTATGCCTGCGGGGTTCCCTGGTTGAAGGCGGTTACAGGTATGGCATGGCCAAAAGCCCTCACCGCAGGGCTGTATCCGTTTTTGCCGGGGGATGCACTTAAAATCGCCGCCGCTGTTCCCATTGCCAGAATATTAAAAGAATTCATTCGCAGATGATCCCTTCAAGCAAGCCCATTATTGAGGTATCGCATCTCAGCCATCGTTTTTCAGACGGCAGTCAGGGGATTTACGATATTTCCCTGAAGATTGAAAAAGGGGAGTTTGTCGTGGTCGCCGGACATAATGGCTCCGGCAAGACCACGCTTTTCAGGCATCTTAACGGGCTACTTACGCCGAACACCGGGGATGTCAAAGTTGATGGGGTTTCGGTATCAGCGGATGTCTTGAGAGCGCGCCAGTTAGTGGGTTTGGTTTTTCAGGATGCGGACAGTCAAATTGTCGGCGAAACGGTATATGATGATGTAGCGTTCGGTCCGGAAAACTTATGCCTGACTCCAGCAGAGGTAAACCGCCGGGTAACATCCGCCTTGTCCGCTGTTGGCCTGGAACAGCTTGCTGACCAAAGGCCCCACCGGCTTTCGGGAGGAGAAAAGCGCCGCTTGGCTATTGCCGGAATTCTGGCGATGGAACCCCAGGTACTGGTTCTGGATGAACCCTTTGCCAACCTGGACTATTCCGGCATGATTCAGGTTCTCTCCCAGATAGTTCAACTGCACCAGGCAGGCAAAACCATCATTCTCTCTACCCATGATCTGGACAAGACAATGGGACATGCCAGCCGGTTGATCCTAATGAAAAACGGATCGATCATCAAGGACGGCTTATTTGAGAAAGTGATACATGACGTCGGATGTGTTGGCGTTAAAATGCCATGTACCTGTCAATTGGAAACCATTTATGGTGAAAATGGTGAATGATGAAAACGGTGACTGCCGGAAAGGTCAAAAATGTTAAGTTCAGGGAAGATGGACGTCCGCTTTAAAATGGCCTGTATGGCTCTTCTCAGTATAGTTGTTCTCAGGGCGGATGCAACTGGCCTGATTTTTCTTTCGATCTTGTGCCTGATACTCCGGATATACGTTAAATTCCCGATAATTGAGTTCATCCGCCATCTTCGTTATCTTGGCTTTTTGCTGTTGATCGTTTTTCTGGCCAGGGCTCTGAACGTTTCATTTTTCTCTGGCGATGCAGGTACGTTGATTTCAATTGACCAGCAAGGCGCTGTCGATGGGCTTTTGATATGTTGGCGACTGATCATTTTGACTTTCCTGGGTATTTTATGGATGATTACCAGCAGCCCCTCCGGAATCCGCACTGCCGTAGAGTGGTTTTGCAGACCTTTTCCAGGATTGCCAGGAAAACAGGTTGCGACCATGATGAGCCTGATGGTGCGATTTCTGCCGGTTATCGTGGAGCAGGCCAGAGAAACCATAGCGGCCCAACAATGCCGGTGCATTCAGAATCGAAAGAATCCGCTTTACCGGACTGTAAAATTTTCGATTCCACTGCTCTGCCGCACTCTAAAGACCGCGGATCGGCTGGCGGATGCCATGGAATCCAGATGCTATTCGCCGGAAAACAGTCGTCCATTGGCGCTAAAATCCAAAAGATCCGACTGGCTTGTCCTGATCGGAATAACAGGGTTCTGTGTACTGATGATATGCGTATAAAAAATTTTGAATCCGTCGGCCTCTGGGATCGCCGCACCCCAGTGCGGCAATTTATAACGACTGGGGATCAGATTTTCGTGCTATATCGTCTATTTCATGTTGTTGCATCTTACAAAAAAAGGAGGTTTTATGCTGTCACACATTGTTGTTTTCTGGCTTAAAGATGATCTTTCAGACACTCAACGGTCCGCGTTCCGCGAAGGGCTCGAATCCCTCAAGGCGATCGAATCCGCCCGGAACTTTTATATCGGAGTCCCTGCCAATACAGGAGATCGGCCTGTCATTGACAAATCCTATTCCGTTGCTCTGACAGTGTTGTTCGATACGATCCAGGATCATGACACCTACCAGGTACATCCTCTTCACCAGGCGTTTCTCAGGCAGTTCGGGCCGTTGTGGACCCGGGCGCTGATTTATGACTATGAATAACCCCGTCCGTTCGGGCAGGTCCCTGTAAAGCAAGGTGAATAAGGTCCTATGGATAATTTGAGGATTCAGCAGTATAACACTCCGGGATGATTTTCCTCATCGCTTGCCAGGTCTCGTCGCTTTTGGCGACCAACCGGGTCGTAAATGTCCTTGACAGTATCCAGGACAGGTGCTATCCAAAACTTGCAAAAAGCAATTTCCTATCACCGACAGTTAAATAACAAAGACATGGAGAAGAAAGCGATGAGAGTCTGCAGGAATTTTTTGATAGGGATGATTATCATGGCCGTGGTTGGCATACTTGGTTGTTGCGGAGGCGGCACCACTGTCAAGGAAACCACCTCCACAGTGACAACAACAACTCTCGGAGATGAGCTGAAATCCCTTAAGGATGCCTATGATCGAGGCATCATCACCGAGAAGGAATACAATACATCCAAGGAAAAAATCATAAAGCAGAGAACATCGACCGACAATAAGTAGTCGGGCACTTGCTTAAATCAGGAGAAATCTGACATTGCAAGGATTCAGGACAACTGGCACAGAAAGGATCATCATCTTTTCATGGTGCGTTCTCATATTTTGGTCTAATCCGGATTCCTGCATCGGAGCTGAGGCTTCGAAGGGAGCAATGAAAGGACCTCATGCCAACGCCATGTTACCCTCCTCGACTCGGGAGCCTACAACATCATGTGTTCAGATCACATTTCTCGAGTCCATCAAATTCTATCAAAAGTGGATATCATCCACGGGCGGAGATCGCTGTGGTTTTCGCCCCAGTTGTTCGCGGTTTGGCTATGAAGCCATCGCTACCCAAGGACCTGTTGTGGGCTTGATGATGACCGGAGATCGACTGACTCGCTGCAATATCTGGAAAAGCCCCGGACCCGATTATTTCCTTCTCCCCAACGGGAGGCTCTACGACCCTCTTTCAAAAAATCTGATTGTGGAATAATGAGACCATCGCTTGGCGTACTCGCCTTATTGGTTCTCTTTTTTTGCCCTCCGTCTGGCTCGCCGTGCGCTTCTGAAAAAGGAATTCTTCTGACTGAAAACGCTGAGTTGAAGGTTGCCGACACTTTCATGAATGAGCGTGAGTACTACCGGGCAATTACCGAGTATAAAAAGTTCCTGATCCTCTTCCCTGAGTCTGACAAGGCGGATTACGCTTTATTTAGAATCGGCATCGCGTATTATCACGGCGAGGAATATGAGGCATCCATCCGGACTCTTGCAAACTTGAGGGAGAAATATCCGGAGAGCAGCCATGCCCCCGAGGCGCAGTATTTTGAGGGACTTGGCTATTGGAAGCTCAAGAAATACTTGAATGCCAAAATCGCCTTGGAAGTAGTCGTGGTCTCCTATCCCGACTCCAACTATGCTCCCATGGCGCTGGTCACAGATGCGATGCTGGCGCTGGATCAGGACAATATTAACGCCGGCAGACAAGGCATGGAAAAGCTGATAGCCAACTATCCCGATTATCCTGCTTCAATGAGGGCAAAAGAAACTTTGGGGCTGTTTGACCAATATCAGTATCTTCCCGAAAAGTCCGAGATACTTGCAGGGATCATGTCGGCAGTGGTTCCAGGGAGCGGCTACATTTATGCGGAACATTACGGTGATGGCATTACCGCCTTCCTTATCAATGCACTGGCTATCACCGGAACCGTAACTGCTGTTCATAGCGAAAACTATGCCGTTGCCGCCATTGTGGGTGGCATCGGACTGCCCTTCTACCTCGGAAACATCTACGGTTCAGCAAACGCCGCGAAGAAATGGAACATTGCGGTGAGGAATGAATTGCGCAACAGGATATCCGTAACCCTCGACTATGATTTTTAGTCTTTGAAGCGATGAAACACATAAGCGGTTTTTGAGGAGCTGATCCACCGAAATCCACCCGGATTGTCTCGAAAATCCCCTCCGACATAATTATTTTCTTGAAATCGCCCGCACAAATAACTATATTTCTCACATCAACACAGATGGTATATATTTTTT
>JBAXVB010000256.1:0-5567 GCA_037129415.1 Deltaproteobacteria bacterium | reverse complement strand
AATCACAAGCAGTGACCGATTTTGGAACGAAGTTGTCTATCGCTTGCCGTTCTGGGCCTGCGGGGGAGATCGTTCATCAGCTGACAGCGGCTCAGCTCACAGGGCTGATAAGACATATTTCCCTGGAACCCTCTGAAATTTTACTTTTGTATCGTGCGTATTATACTGTTGCCTGTGAGTAACATCAACCAAAGGAGACAATCATGAAAAAGCTTAAAGCATACTTTGAGAGCATCAACGGATCCGGCGTTTTGGCTACCGCCGATAGCAGCGGCAAAGTGGATGCCGCCATCTATTCCCGCCCGCACTTTCTGGAGGAAGGGACTCTGGCCTTTATCATGCGCGACCGCTTGACCCATCACAATCTTCAATCCAATCCCCATGCCACGTTCCTCTTCATGGAAGACGGACCGGGTTACAAAGGCAAACGGCTTTTTTTGAAAAAGGTTCGCGAAGAAAGCAACCCGGAACTGATCCAGAAGATCAAACGCCGCAAATACACCGACGATAATGAAGAACCCAAATTCCTGGTGTACTTCACACTGAACAAGGAACTGCCGCTCATCGGCGGACAGGCTTAACAACAGAACAGTAAATTAATGCAGATATTGGGCTTTTTGTGAAGCTATAGACCTTCAGAAAAATAATTTCGCGGCGTTATCGGTTGGAGATATACTACAGTATTATCTCCTCCCTGCTGCCTTGCGAAATGAATTTTCTGAAAGTCTATATCAAGGTTGATGGTGTAAATTCTTGTTTTGCGGCAAAATCCGTATTACTGTCGTCTCGTCCCAGTAAAAATACTATCAGGCCTCTGGACCCGTCATCCAGTGGCCGGGGATAGAACAAAGTTTTGCACCCCCCCCCAAAGTAAAAGTCCTTATGTTCCTACGTCTTCTGTATCCAAGCTGGTGGAGCTTGTGGTTGGTCAGGCTTTTACTGACCTATTCCTGACTCACATAAATTAACTTTTCGGTCTCGAAACCTAAATTTTTGGCCTTCTTAATAAACTGAAACAATATGTCTTCATCTACGGTTGGTGTTCGCGACAGCAACCAAAGATAAGATGTATTCGGACCGGAGACGAATGCATATTGATACTTATCTTTATCCAATTCGAACACGACATATGAGCCGTAAAATGGTCCGAAAAAAGAAACTTTCAAGTACCCATGACTTGATTTTCCGGCGAAGAATGCCTTTCCTTCCGCTTCACTCCATTTATTGTTTTTCTTGGAAAAACCACGGTTTTTAACTTGAACACCTCCGTCTTCCCGTAACGAATACTCGGCAGTTACCTGTTCCATTCCTTCTTCAAAAGAATGATCCAACCGAGCAATCTCGTACCATTTGCCAAGATATTTATCGAGCTCAAAATCATTGACTGGCGTAACTGATTTTGGCATCCCCAAACAACCGCTAAGAAATAATGCTGCGACCACCCCAAAAAGATTTTTCAATATTTATTCCCCTTGTCTAAAAAGCTATTGCCGGAATCCTTAATAGCCATTTTTTTGACTCATCTTTCTGCCTCCAAAGTGATTGTGTTTGTTCCAAGCGGTTCTGACATGGTTAAGGAAAATGGACACAAGAAAAACAAATACTACACTGAAAAGACCAAAACACGCCCCAGGTATGTCTGATAATATACTATGTTGCAGTTCAGAAAACGCTTCAAAAGCCCTCGAAGACGTTTATGCTTCGATCAGTCAAGGTCGAAGCGGTCAAGGTTCATTACCTTGTTCCACACCGCCACAAAGTCGTGCAGGAACTTCTCCTGGGAGTCCTTACATCCGTAGACTTCCGCCAAGGCCCGGAGCTGCGAGTTCGAACCGAAGATGAGATCGACACGGGTGCCGGTCCATTTCAGTTCGTCCGTTGCGCGATCACGACCCTCGAACACGTCTTTGTCTTTCGAGGTTGCCGCCCACGTCGTGCGCATGTCGAGCAGATTCACGAAGAAGTCATTCGTTAACGTCTCGGGTCGCTTGGTGAAGACGCCGTGCGGGGATTGTCCGAAGTTGGCATTCAAGACACGCATACCGCCAATTAGAACCGTCATCTCAGGAGCGGTCAGCGTCAGCAGTTGCGCCCGATCAACCAGCAGTTCCTCTGCCGATACAGCATATTTGGTCTTGAGGTAGTTACGGAATCCGTCTGCACCCGGTTTGAGTACGGCAAATGACACCACGTCGGTCTGTTCCTGCGACGCATCCGTGCGTCCCGGCGTGAAGGGAACGGTCACATCGTGACCGGCATTCTTCGCAGCCTGTTCGATACCCGCGCATCCGCCCAGGACGATCAAGTCGGCAAGCGAAACCATCTTCCCGCCGGACTGTGCGCTTTTGAAAGCCTTTTGGATTCTTTCAAGAGTCTGCAGCACCGTCTTCAGTTGGGCCGGCTGGTTGACTTCCCAATCCTTCTGCGGCGAAAGGCGAATGCGCGCCCCGTTCGCGCCACCGCGCATGTCGGAGCCGCGGAACGTGGATGCCGAGGCCCAGGCGGTCGAGACCAGTTGGGAGACAGACAGGCCCGAGGCGAGTACCCTGCCCTTGAGGGCGGCAATGTCCTGCGCGTCAATCAGCTTATAATCGGCTGCGGGCACCGGGTCTTGCCAGATCAGTTCCTCTGCCGGGACCTCCGGGCCGAGATAACGTGAGCGGGGCCCCATGTCGCGGTGCGTCAGCTTGAACCAGGCCCGGGCTAAGGCATCCGCGAATTTCTCGGGGTTCTGTTGGTAGCGCCGCGCGATCGGTTCGTAGATCGGGTCGAAGCGAAGGGAGAGGTCCGCCGTGGTCATCATCGGCCGGTGCTTCTTCGACGGGTCGTGCGCGTCAACCACCATGTCCTCTTCGGCCACGTCCTTGGCCAGCCACTGATTCGCGCCGGCCGGGCTTTTGACCAGTTCCCACTCGTATTTGAACAGCATTTTCAGATAGCCCATATCCCATTTGGTCGGGTTCGGCTTCCATGCGCCCTCGATGCCGCTGCTGATGGTATCGCCGCCTTTGCCGCTGCCGAAGCTGCTCTTCCAGCCGAGTCCCTGTTCCTCGATGTTGGCGGCTTCGGGCTCAGGCCCTACATGGGAAGCAGGTCCAGCGCCATGGCATTTGCCGAACGTGTGTCCTCCGGCGACGAGCGCGACGGTCTCTTCGTCGTTCATGGCCATGCGCGCGAAGGTATCGCGAACGTCACGGCCGGAGGCGACCGGATCCGGGTTGCCGTCCGGACCTTCCGGATTCACGTATATCAGGCCCATCTGCACGGCCGCCAGGGGGTTTTCGAGATCGCGGTCGCCGGAGTAACGGCTCTTGGGCTTGTCGCTCGTAGCCAGCCATTCCTCTTCGGCACCCCAGTTGATGTCTTCTTCGGGTTCCCAGATGTCCTCGCGCCCGCCGGCGAAGCCGAAGGTCTTGAAACCCATCGACTCCAGAGCGCAGTTGCCGGCGAGGATCAGCAGGTCTGCCCAGGAAATTTTCCTGCCGTATTTCTGCTTGATCGGCCAGAGCAGACGGCGTGCCTTGTCGAGGTTCACATTGTCGGGCCAACTGCTGAGGGGTGCAAAACGCTGGCTGCCGGACCCCGCGCCGCCGCGGCCGTCGCCCATGCGGTAGGTACCTGCGCTGTGCCAGGCCATCCGGATAAAGAGCCCCCCGTAGTGACCGTAGTCGGCTGGCCACCAATCCTGCGAGTCGGTCATCAGCGCATAGAGGTCCTTTTTCAGGGCCTGCAGGTCGAGTTTCTTGAATTCCTTGGCGTAGTTGAACGCCTCGCCCATGGGATTGCTCAGGTGAGAGTTCTGATGAAGCATTTTGAGGTTCAACTGGTTCGGCCACCAGTCCCGGTTCGATGTGCCTCTGCCGGCAGTGGGTTTGTTCGTTTTGCCCGTTACCGGGCACTTGCTATCTTCATTCATAAAGATTTCTCCTTTCGTTGCCTGAAGTTATGCACCGAGCTGCTATGAATATCTTACTTCTGTGCCCCATCTATCTAATTATCTTTAGCGGACTTATCAATGCTTATCTCCATGTTGTTGTTTGTTTTTAACAGATCACAGTTATTGCAAATTCCATATACAACGACATTCCGGCGGTCGATTTTACCCCAGTGCATGAGTTCATCCGGCAGCGAGACCTCATCAATCGATGGCCATTGGAAATCAATAATCTGCCGGCATTGTCGGCAAATCAGATGCTGATGACGCTCGTATATCACTTCAAACCGAGCCTGGCTCTCTATTGTTTCTACCTTGTGAATCAGACCGTGCTGGCTGAGTGTTCTCAGCGTCCTGTATACGGTATCCATGGCAAGCATAGGGATATTCTTGATCAGTCGGCGATGCAGCACCTCTGCTGAAGGATGATCCGTGGAAGCGGCCAGCTCGCGATAGATTTCAAGACGCTGATGGGTCAATTTTAGACCTGCCCTGCGGCAGGCTGCTTCAAAAGCACTGAGGTGTTCCTGGAGTTTGTCCTTACCCATTAGGGGGATGCCTTTATATAAGATAATATCTTAATTAGTTATCTATCGTATATTATAATACATGGCAAGCAAAAAATAACACAAGGAATCATAATTATGATTAACAAATTGATATCGTGCGCCGTGCAAAGGCGCTGTTTTCCAGCGGGTGCGAATCCCGCCCGGCAACTTTCGCTCCGGCCGGTAGCAACTGGAGCAGTCGTGGAGGTAACGAAGCGGCTGGAGCCTCCGGTGTAGAGGGTTCTGTAAGGGACTCGGCGAGCATGCAGGCCGTAATTGGCGGAACGGCTGAAGAAGAAAGACTACCGACCGGAAGCGGTCAAGCGGGTCTGGATTCCCAAGCCGAACGGCAAACTGCGTCCCTTGGGGATACCGACGATCACCGACCGTGTCGTACAAACGGCGCTGATGATCGTATTGGAACCCATCTTTGAAGCTGACCTGCAACCGGAACAATATGCCTACCGGGCAGATCGCGGGGCACAGGATGCGGTACGAGCAGTTCATCAACTCCTCAGTACCGGAAACCAGCATGTAATTGATGCGGACTTGTCAGGTTACTTTGACAGCATTCCGCACGCCGAACTGATGAAGAGCGTTGCGCGTCGGATTGTCGATCGGCACGTTTTGCACCTAATCAAGCAATGTATTTCTGCCTTGGTACTGTTAGCCCGGCGTACAAAGCCATTAACACCCACGTCAAGCAACGGCTCCGCCGATGGTTATGCAAGAAACACAAGGTTCAGGGCAAGGGGTTTAATCGCTACCCCGATCAGTATCTTCACGAAAAGCTGAGACTGATTAATTTGCCGAAGAGAACCCATGACCTTCCGTGGGCGAAAGCATGATGGATGCTGATTAATTGTTCAAGTAAGGTGTATCCAGCAGTGAATGCTTCAGAAGTAAATTGGAATTTTCGAATAACAGGGCCTTAAGTTGGGGGTCAAGAGGAACTTGGTTTTATTCCTGAAACGAGTTAAGTGCTTATTTTCATTGACATGAAAGCTCTGTTTTTATATACTTCCATGTCAATTGAACCGAATTTCATCGTAAATTGGTCAATGATTTGGTTCGCAGCCTGATCA
>JBAXVB010000255.1:0-5592 GCA_037129415.1 Deltaproteobacteria bacterium | reverse complement strand
AGTTGCTAACATGCTCGTAGCGCTCAAACTCGGACGGAATCAGCAGCAGAATTTTCATCGGAATCGGCGGTCTGCCAAACCGGGAATAATCCACAGGGGTCAGAACGTTTTCAGGCGAATCGGCGCTTCTGCGAGAAATTCGCTGATCTGAATCCTTCATGGAGGCGCATCCGAGCGTAAAAAACAAAAAAAAGACAACAACGATCTTGATCGGCTTCATTTTTCTTCTCTCCTTTTATCATAATTCGTGTATGAACCTACCCAATATAGAGGTATTTCGCGCAGAGCTGACGGCAACCCATTCATAATGCAAGAATATTCCTGTTCAGGTACATTTTCAAGTGTATTCTTCGCCACAACCCTGACGTTTGATGGCAAGACACCCACACCCGTCTAACCAAAAGTAATAAACAGGCATTGATGATAACTTATATGAATTTGACATATTCAACAAAGTTTAATAAACGGGGACATGGAAAATCTTCATTCCAAATGTCGTTGACCTGTCTCGATCAAGTGATTGTTATAACCCATAACATCATATCATTTTGGACTTTGGATAAAATTGATGTAGGTCAGGGTGCGACCAACGGGAGCTCCCTGACAACGCTGGGTCTTGGGTATCTGGGGTAATCTTTTTTATAGAACCCCATACTGTGCAGCCTCGTGTCAGGTAAAAACCAGTTTTTTGATGATTTTCATCACCCCAGCATGGTCCTTTTATTTTGTTATTCAATTCAGGTCAGCAAACATGATGCAATGTTGTTATATCTATTGATAATGAATTGTTGTATAATAATCAGATTTATATTTACACTTGGGGGAAAAAGCAAACATCCCGGAACGGAACCGGCAGTAACCGTTCACTCCCCCTCCCAGCGGGAAGGGGCCGGGGGGGCTGAACGCTTACAACCGGCAAGTATGTGCTGCTTGTCGTTAGTGACAGTGCGAGTGTACCGCAATAATTAGCAAAGGAACAAGGAACAAGGAACAAGGAACAGACTTTAGCATGAGTGATCAACAGACAACATGTTTTCACAGTATAAAAAGCCATCGCATGACGTTGGCGCTGCTCCTGGCCATTTTCGCCGCCGGGGCGTTGTTTGCCTGGTGGATGGTCGCTCGGGCCGACAATGAAATGCGCGCCGACCTGCTCCAGCAGTCACGGTTGGTGGAGCAGGCACTGAATGTCGAGTACATCGAGAAACTAAACGGTACTGATGCCGACCTGGAAAAGCCCGAGTATATCCGGATCAAGAGCCAGCTGGCCACTCTTCGTTCGATCATCCCGCAATGCCGGTTCCTCTATCTCATGGGCAGCAATGCCGACGGCGTGATATTCTTCTTTCTTGACAGCGAGTCGGCCGACTCGAAGGACTATTCCCCGCCCGGACAGATATATACAGAGGTTTCGGAAGGTTATCGCAGTGTCTTTGCCCGCCACACCGAAAGAGTCGAAGGGCCAATCACCGACCGTTGGGGTACCTGGATTTCGGGACTGATACCGATCCATGACACGCAAGCTGCTACATCCGGCCTCGTCGTGCTGGGCATGGATATTGACGCAAGCGACTGGAACTGGATGCTGGGCAGCGCCGCACTGCCGCCAATTCTGCTCACACTGGTGCTTGCTGCAATGTTATTGACAGGCTCGGCGCTGTTTGCCAGGCGCACCCGGTTCGCCCATGCACAGTCAAGCTGGATGCGACATCTTGAACCCGGTCTGATGGTCGCAGTTGGACTGGTACTGACCCTGTTTGCCGCCTGGATGGCCCATACGTCCGAGTCTCGCAACTACAGCGAAACTTTCGTAAAACTGGCGGCAAGCCGGACTGAATCGATTGCTACAACCCTGCACACTCTCCGCGGCGCCGAGCTGGAGGGCTTGGCGCACTTCTACGAGAGCAATGAGAACACCACCTCCGATGGGTTCCGGCAGTTCACGGAATATCTGACTAAGAATCCGGCGGTCTCTGTCTGGGAGTGGATTCCGGCTGTGCCCTCGGCGAACAAGACCAGCTTCGAAGCAGCAGCCAGCGCCGCAGGTCTGACGGGGTTCGAAATCTGGCAAAAGGACGCTCAAGGCAAGCGCGCTCCAGCCACCGGCCGTGAAGTGTACTATCCCGTTTTCCAGGTTGCACCTCTGACGGGCAACGAACGCGCCCTGGGCTATGACCTTGGTTCGGAGCCGCTGCGTCGCGCGGCGTTTGAAGAAGCGGTGCTAAGCAGCCTGTCCACCGCCACAGACCCCATAACCCTTGTGCAGGAAACGGGCAGCCAGAAGGGAATGTTGCTCTACCGGCCCGTCTTTGCCGGTGACAATCCCGGACGTCTCATGGGCTTCGCCCTGGCCGTGCTTCGAATGGAAACCCTGCTGAGCAGATGGGCTTCGGACAACGTGGTGCTCCTGGAACTTTCGCTCCTGCACAAGGATGCGACGCCAGAGCTGCTCGCCACCTCATATATTGCCGACAGCCCCCAGGCCGCAGGGCCTTCCATGATGAGACCCATATTTGCATTTGGCAAGGTTTTCGCTGTGACCGCCCATGCGGGGCCGGAGTTCATGAACATGCACCCGATGCGGGCTGGTTGGCAGGCCTTCCTGATTGGACTGGTGCTTACAGTTGCGCTTGCCGTTGTCATCCGCGCGTCTCTTGGTAGGCGCGATGAACTGGAGCGCCTGGTCGCCGAGCGAACGGCGGAACTACAGATAACCGCGGCGGAACTCCATGAGATCAACATTTCACTTGTGGAGGTCACGGTGCGGGCGAATCGCCTGGCGACGTTGGCCAACGCCGCCAGCGCCGCCAAGAGCGAGTTCCTGTCAAACATGAGCCATGAGATCAGAACTCCAATGAATGGCGTCATCGGCATGACCGGGCTACTGCTGGATACCGAACTTGACGATGAGCAGCGGCGTTATGCCGAGATTGTGCGCAGCAGCAGCGAATCGCTGCTCTGCCTGATCAACGACATTCTCGACTTCTCCAAGATCGAAGCAAAGAAGCTTGACCTGGAGACGCTGGACTTCGATCTGTCAAGCCTGCTGGATGACTTTGCCGCCACGCTGGCCATGCGTACTCACGAGAAGGGGCTGGAACTGCTCTGCGCCGCCGATCTGAATGTGCCCACGTTGCTGCGCGGTGATCCGGGTCGCCTGCGCCAGATACTCACCAATTTGACTGGCAATGCTGTTAAGTTCTGTCCAGCCGGGGAGGTGGCGGTCCGCGTCTCATTAGGGAAAGACGATGGTGCAGGGGGAGATGAAACCGTTCTGCTGCGCTTTTCAGTGCGCGACACGGGCATTGGCATTCCCAAAGACAAAATTGGCCTGATCTTTGATAAATTCAGCCAGGTGGATGCCTCGACCACGCGGCAATACGGCGGCACTGGTTTGGGTCTGGCTATCTCCAGACAACTGGCTGAACTGATGAATGGTGAGGCTGGTGTGAACAGCGAAGAAGGCAAAGGCTCGGAGTTCTGGTTCACCGCACGTTTTGGCAAACAGACCGGTAGGACGCATGCGGAAAATATACCGTCCGCCGACCTGCGCGGCGTGCGCGTACTGATAGTGGACGATAATGCCGCCAACCGCGAAATCCTGACTACCCGTCTGGTCTCCTGGAGCATGCGCACGATAGAGACGCAGGACGGACCTGGAGCGCTCAATGCCCTCTACCAGGCGCTGGACGAGAAGGACCCCTTCCTGATTGCCGTGATCGACATGCAGATGCCGGGCATGGACGGCGAGACCCTGGGCCGAACTATCCAGGCGGACAAGCGCCTGGCCGACACCCGGATGGTGTTGCTGGCATCCATGGGAATGCGGGGTGATGCCCGGCGCTTCCAGGAAATCGGTTTTGCTGCATATTCGATCAAGCCGATACGGTACCAGGAACTGAAGGCCATTCTGTCCATGGTGCTGACGGATCGGGACGGGGCTGACGCAAAGCAGCGGCCCATCGACACACACCACACAGCCCGCGAAATGCTGAATCTGTTTACCGACCGCAAGGCGCGCATCCTGCTGGCCGAGGATAACATCACCAATCAGCAGGTGGCTTTGGGCATTCTGAAAAAAATGGGTCTGCGTGCGGATGCGGTGGCCAACGGTGCGGAAGCAATCAGGGCGCTGAAAACCCTGCCCTACGATCTGGTGCTGATGGACGTGCAGATGCCCGAGATGGACGGGATCGAAGCCACAAAAAGAATCAGGAATAACGAAAAGATAATGATGAATGATGAAGGCGAAATGATGAAAGAAAAAGAACCTGAAAAATCAGCAGTGTATTCATCATTAATCACTCATCATTCATCAATTCCAATTATCGCCATGACGGCCCACGCCATGCGGGGGGACCGGGAGTACTGTCTGGAGGCGGGCATGAATGACTACATCACCAAGCCGGTGTCGCCCGAGGCGTTGGCTAAAGTGCTTGCAAAATGGCTTCCGAAGGAGAATGGTGAATACAGGAAAAAGAATGCTGAAGGTGGAGATGATTCATCATTTACCATCCATAATTCATCATTCGTCATTCCTGATTCACTACCGATTTTCGACCGTGCGAGCATTTTGGTCCGTTTGATGGATGATGAGGACCTGGCGGGAATGGTAATCGAAGGATTTCTGAAAGACATCCCGCAGCAGATTGCAGCGTTAAAGGGTTGTCTAAGAGCCGGAGACGCTACAGGCGTTGAACGCCAGATCCACACCATCAAGGGTGCATCTGCCAATGTGGGAGGAAAACGCCTGATGAATGTGGCTTTCAAGATGGAAATGGCGGGAAAGGCCGGTGATCTGAATGCCGTCAATGCATGTATGGCCGAGCTGGAAGCGCAGTTCGATGCGCTGAATCAAGCGATGACAAAAGATTAGCTCCATCCCCCAGCAGGGGAGAGTTCCGATCATTTCCCGTCTTAGAGGGTGTTACAGAATGAAACTTATCATGCTGTTTGCAGGGGCATACATAGCAGGTTCGGTCAATTTTTCGATTCTGCTTTTCAAGCTGCTAAAAAAAGATGACCCTCGCAATAGCTTCAGCAAGAATCCCGGCACATTCAATGTGTATCGGCAGCTTGGTTTTTTCCTGGCTCTGGTGGTATTGCTACTTGATGTTGGACGGTCGCTGGTAGTAGCGTTTATTTCGGCAAGCCTGCTTCAGACATTGCTCATCCCCTGGGTAGGATTGGGTTTGATACTTGGCAACCGCCTTCCCTGCTTTCATCAATTTAGCGGAGGAAAAGGAGTCGCAAATTACCTCGGCTTTTCAGCGTTCATTGCGCCGCTATGGGCGCTCGCGGCAATTCTGGCATGGCTGATAAGCTACACATTTTTTCGCATTGCATTTATCGGGTCTTTGACCATGGTTTTGATTCTGGCGGCAGGCACGTTGCTGGCTTGCAATTTTGATATAGTTGCTGCTTTTGGCGTAGTCTGTACCGTGGCGGTAATTTTCTACAGCCATAAATCAAATTTCACCGGGTTTTTCCAAAGATCAAAAACAGGCTGATTTGCTCCGCTTTCAGCAAAAATTCTCTTACGACGTATTGTTTTTATGTTGAAACCTGAAACGATATGTACGATAAACTCAT
>JBAXVB010000254.1:0-5595 GCA_037129415.1 Deltaproteobacteria bacterium | reverse complement strand
TAAAAACGCGCTGATAGTGGATAACGATTTCTTTTTTGTCGAGTTTCTGGCCGGGATTCTTCAGAAACGCGGGTATGAAGTCTTTAAGGCTTATGATGGCAAGGAAGGTATCACCATACTTAGGGAAATGTATGTAGATGTTTTATTTGTAGATATGGTCATGCCCAAGATTGATGGCAGGCAGATGATTCAATATACCCGACAGCAGTATCCCGATGCCCGGTTCCCGATTGTTGTGTTATCCGGGACATTGATTGAACAAATTGAAAATATCCATAAATTCGGAGCTGATTTTTATATTGCAAAAGGCCCTATTGGAACCATGTCCGGTCATATAAACCGGTTTATGGACAGTCTGGAAAAACTGTCTTTTCCGTTTCATGGTCATGTTGAAGTCCTTGAACCGGTAAAACTGTATTCCCGGCAATCCACAGCAGAATTGATTGATGCCATGGATTTTCAGGAAGCGATTCTTAAATGTATTGGAGTGGGAATATTTATTGCTGACAAAGACGCCACAATTATCAGAGTCAATGAACAGGGGCTGGAGATAATTCATAAATCATTATGGGAGGTTCTGAACCGCCATGTTACAACGATTTTACCTCCTTCAGAGAAATTCAAACTTGTCAATGAGTTAAAAAAAATCGCCACTCATCGTGAGTTGAAGCAGATTGTTTTTTCAGTAACAATTGATTCCAAAAAGATTCGCAATACCGTATCACTTCTGGAAGTGAATGGAGAGTTTGTCGGTTGGATCATTGTTATGGAGGAAATTAGCCAGTAGGAAAAAAATATCAACATGGCTGCCATATTTATATATTTGGGTATCTTTTGGCTAAGATGAACAGGATAAAAGACAAAAAAACAGTTTGTTAGCTTTTTTTATCCTGGCTATCCTGTTCATCCATGTTAATTCTCTTTTACCCTATTCGCTCACTCGATTTCGCAGCGCAGCATGCGCTGCCGCCAGGCGTGCAACGGGAACCCGGAACGGAGAGCAGGACACATAAGTCAATCCCAGTTCATGACATAAATGAATGGACTGGGGGTCTCCACCATGTTCACCGCAAATCCCGCATTCCAGATCGGGCTTAACGGATCTGCCCTTGATCAGGGCGATTTTCATCAATTCTCCCACACCTTCCCGATCAATGGTGGTAAAGGGATTGTGCGGCAGAATACCTGCTTCCAGATAGTGGACCAGAAAACTGGCTTCTGCATCATCCCGTGAAATTCCGAAAGTCGTTTGTGTCAGATCATTGGTTCCAAAAGAAAAGAAGTCTGCATATTCAGCGATTTTTTCTGCGGTCAGCGCTGCACGGGGAATCTCGATCATGGTTCCAAATTTATAATCTATATCAATGCCCCATTCATCCATGACCTTTTTTGCTTCGGTCTCAAGTATCTCGCGTTGGGTCTTCAGCTCGTTCACATGGCAGGTGAGCGGAATCATGATTTCCGGATGAACATGAATGCCTTCCTTGGTGGCCATGCATGCAGCCTCGAATACCGCCTTGACTTGCATGATGGTTACTTCCGGAATGTGAATCCCCAGACGAACCCCGCGCATTCCCAGCATGGGATTGGATTCTCTTAGATTCTCCAGTCTTTTCAGAACAGTTTCCTTGGCTCGAATCTGGTTAAGGAGTTCATCAAGTTCATTAAGATTGGCAGCTTGTTTGATTCGAATCTTTAAATCCGCCAGATCCCGTACCAGATCAACATGGTTGGGCAGAAATTCATGAAGCGGTGGATCCAGCAGTCGAACAATGACCGGAAGTCCGTCCATGATCTTGAATATGCCATAAAAATCTTCCCGCTGAAACGGCAGGATCATATCGAGGGCTTCACGCCTTTCGATGGGAAGATCTGTCATGATCATTTTCTGAACAAAAGGAAGCCGTTCGGTTTCAAAGAACATGTGTTCAGAGCGGCACAGTCCGATGCCTTCCGCCCCGTATTCCCTTGCTCTGGCAGCATCCTTAGGATAGTCGGCATTGGCCCAGACACCAAGACGCCGGTATTTATCCGCCCAGGACAGCAGCTTGATGAGCCATGGGTCATTAATGTCCGGAATGGTTGTATTGAGTTTTCCCAGGTAAACTTCTCCGACGGTGCCGTCAATTGATATCCAGTCACCTTCCCGAATGATCTTGTCCTTCATCATGATGCGGCGTTTGATCATATCAATTCTAAGATCCGTTACACCGACCACCGCGGGCTTTCCAAACTGCCGGGCGACTAATGCCGCATGGCTGGTTCTGCCGCCCCGGCTGGTTAGAATACCTTGGGCCGCCAGCATGCCGTGAACATCATCTGGCCGGGTTTCAGCCCTGACCATGATCACCTGCTTGCCTTCCTGTTTGGCCCATGATTCCGCCAGATTGGCATCCAGCGCCACCACGCCGAAGGCTGCGCCAGGGGAGACATTCAGGCCGGTTCCCAGGAAATCGCCAGAAGCTTTGGCAGCCTGTCTGGACTTGCTGTCGAACTGGGGGTGAAGAAAAAAATCCACTTGTTCTGGACTGACCCTGAGAACAGCTTCTTCACGGGTTATGAATCCTTCTTCGGCCATATCCACTGCAATGCGGACAGCAGCCTGCGCAGTTCGCTTACCATCGCGGGTTTGCAGCATCCACAGCTTGCCTTTTTCAATGGTAAACTCCACATCCTGCATTTCGCGGTAATGGTTTTCAAGGCGTTTGGCAATGGCTTCAAATTCCATGTACGCTCTGGGCATTTCCGTTTTCAACTGGAAAATGTCTTTGGTCAATCGAATTCCCGCCACAACATCTTCGCCCTGCGCGTTGGTGAGGTAATCTCCTTCAATTTTATTCTCACCTGTGCCTCCGTTGCGGGTCATGGCGACACCGGTGGCGCTGTCGTTGCCCATGTTGCCGAAAACCATCGTTACAATGCTGACAGCAGTACCCAGGTTATGCGCAATTCCGGCGGCGTTGCGATAGTCAACAGCCCTTTTGCCATTCCAGCTTTTAAAAACCGCCTCGGTTGCCAGACTGAGTTGTTCGTAAGGGTCTGTCGGAAATTTATGTTTGGAATGGCGTCTGAAAATTTTCTTGAATTCTTCGGTAACGGCTCTCCAGTCTTTGCCGGAAATCTCTGCGTCGCTATCAACCTTTGCGCGCTGTTTGGTTGCGGTGATCACTTCTTCAAAGTGCGCATCCGGAATGTCCATGACCACGCTTCCAAACATCTGAATCAGTCGGCGATATGCATCGTAAACAAATCGTTCATCTTCGGTAAGCCGTACCATGCCTTCTGCGGTTTCATCGTTCAGACCAATGTTCAAAACCGTATCCATCATGCCAGGCATGGAAAACTTGGCGCCAGACCTGCAGGAGACCAGAAGAGGGTTTTCCGCATCGCCGAATATTTTTCCTGTTCTGGTTTCAACCTCATGAAGGGCCTGAATCTCCTGGTCCCACATGCCTTCGGGAAAAATACTGCCTGCGGCCAGGTATGTATTGCAGGCTTCTGTGGTTACGGTAAATCCAGGGGGTACGGGGACATCAATTCTGGCCATTTCCGCAAGGTTTGCACCCTTGCCGCCCAGAAGTCCGCGAACCGCATCCCTGCTTCCGCCAACATACGCTTCAACCTGTTGAACTTCATCAAAGAGATATACCCATTTTTTTGTCATCTTTGCTTGCCTCTTTTCTGGTAAATTGTAGGATGTCATTTATGGTGGGGTGAATCGCTCGCTGGTTCATCAGCATCTACTTATAGAAAAAATGGTTTCTTATGTCAATCTG
Source organism: Deltaproteobacteria bacterium (assembly GCA_037129415.1). Lineage (GTDB taxonomy): Bacteria > Desulfobacterota > Desulfobacteria > Desulfobacterales > Desulfatirhabdiaceae > RAAP-1. Next base: position 1,819 of record JBAXVB010000254.1, on the reverse strand, counting down.
TAAAGCTGGAAAACATAAATGCTATTAATGGATGCAGCAATTTGTTGTTCATGGAGATGTGAAAAACCGATAAACCCTTGACGCAAGGAAGCGGTGTTGAAAGATGATGGTATTTACATCAAGAGTTAATCAGGGTATTGTCAGTTCAAACCGTTGGTAAAGCCGTGAACTGAATTGTCAGGTTATTGAACTCATCACCAACAATTATTACTCATAACTGCCGTATTCCGCCAAGAGGGCAGATAGAAATATGAAAACTATTTACCCATTAATTATGGCGGTTCCTGAAGCCGATCGCCAATTGCGGGGCAGGAATAAGGTCCTCCAGTTGAGCAGCCTTGCCCGCCAGGCTGTACAGCTTTCGGCAAGTCAAAGTGGCATCAAACTTGGCGAGTTGATGAAATCTCCGGAAGGCGCGCCGCTTCCGGTTGGTGGTTATTTCTGGTCTCTTGCCCATAAAACGGACTATGTGGCCGGGGTTGTAGCTGATTTTCCCATTGGTATGGATGTCGAGAAAATCAGACCCTGCGCCCCAGGGCTTTATCGCATGACGGCGGATGATGCGGAATGGAAACTGGGAGAGTCGGTAAGCGATCTGCTGTTTTTCCGCTATTGGACAGCCAAGGAATCTGTGTTGAAATCCGTTGGGATCGGACTGAAAGCGCTTTCCCTGTGCCGTGTCATCAAGATTTTGGATGACCATCATCTTATGCTGTCTTACAAACAACAGGAGTTTTATGTCGAACACTATTACTTCAACGGCCATATCGCCGCCATACTTGCTCATCCCGCTATCCAGTGGATGGTTCATGATATTTGAGAAATCAAACCAATGATGATTTATTGATAAGTTAGTGCTATTTACCGTGAAAATACTTTTAAACCACGAAAGACACGAAAAAAAATGTCCTTCGCGCCTTTGCGTGAGAAACGCTCTTGTGTCCGCCAATTTTCATTCATGGGGGGCATAAGACCATACGATGATTGTTTGTACTTAATCTGTAAGGCCCTTGTGAGTCAACAGGATTTTCAATTCACACTTGGAGTAATGAAATATGATTGGAATTATTGGTTCTGGAATAGATAGTATGATTGTGACGCGAGCGGTTCGGGAGAAAATGCCTAGCCAGGATGTGCTGTGTTTCGGCGATAACCTGCACATTTTTCCGTCGGCCGCCTTCAATCCTGGCGAAATGATACGAAATGCCGTTCAAAACACGGCGTTTCTTGTCGGGCTCGGGGCAAGACTGATCCTGATCGCCTCTCATACGCTTTCCAGCATTGCCGGAACTGCAATGGCGGCAGAAAGCGCCGGCGTTCCGATCCTGGACATTATCACTCCAGCGGTGAAGCGGGCAGCCCTCAAATCTCGCTACAACCGCATTGGCATTATCGGAAGCCGTGCAGTTATCGAAAGCCGCCTCTATCCGGAGAAAATCCTGGAACACTGTCCCGAAGCCCGCATTTATTCCGCATCCTGTTCTCTGCTAATTCCACTCATCGAAGAAGGGTGGCTGAAAAAACCGGTCACCGCCATGATTATCAAAAAATATCTGATTCCTTTAAAAACCAGACAGATAGATACCCTCATTATGGCCAGCACCCCATACACTCTTCTGTCAACTGTGATTCAGCGAAAAATAGGCAAACAGGTTCAGGTGATTGACGGGGCTGAGGTTCTGAGTGAAACAGCGGCATTATATCTGGATGCCCATCCGGATATTGCGGTGCAAATGCAGCGAAACGGCAAACTGCAGGTCATGCTGTCATGGCCCTCAATTGATCTGGAAAAACAGGCCAAGGACATCCTGAACAGCCG
>JBAXVB010000253.1:0-5613 GCA_037129415.1 Deltaproteobacteria bacterium | reverse complement strand
ATTCATGTGCCGGTAGCGCCTGTGTTGCTTAATAGCATAGAACAAATTTACCGTGCGATCGTATCTTTTCTTTGGGAGGACACACCCGTTCAAAGGATGTAGATATTTTCAATATGAGTTACGGCGATGATGGTTTGCGTTACTTCCCTCTGTCGCCTACTTTCAAGGAACTCTATGACAAAACAGCTAATGATCTTCGCGGTAAGAAAGGCGGAATATATGTCAAATCCGCCGGAAATGAGTTCGATGATACGGGGTCGTACACCTGTACCGAACACAATGGAGTAAATGGACTAACATGTTTTAATGCCACAGCAGATGAGACAAACTCCAGACCGGAGATCATCAATGTTGGCGCCTTCAATGCTTCAGGTGTCAAATCCTCTTACTCGACAGCGGGATCGACGCTTTGGATATCGGCACCCGGAGGAGAATACGGATCAGACTCTCCGGCTATCATCACAACCGATCTGACTGGTACCGACAGAGGATACAGCCGCAAAAATCTTGCCGAACCAGACAACTCATTTGAGATCGGCGATCCCACATATAATCCCAACTGCAACTATACCAGCGCTTTCAATGGCACCTCTTCGGCTGCTCCGAACGCATCGGGGGCCATCGCTCTGATCCTTCAAACTAATCCAAACCTGACCCGCAGGGATGTCAAACATATTCTGGCGAAGACCGCCAGAAAAATCGATCCTGACTCAAAGGCATCGTATGTAAAAGTCAATATCGACGGTGTGGATTATCAAGCCAGCGAGGGGTGGGTCACCAATGGCGCAGGATACAATTTCCACAACTGGTATGGCTTTGGAGCTGTAAATGTGGATGCCGCTGTAGCCATGGCGAAAAATTACCAGGCGGACAGCCTCCCCAAGGCGCTCCCGAAAACATTCGACAGCGCCTTGGCTACGGCCGTTGCGATTCCGGACAACGATGCCTCGGGTGTAACACGAACAATAGAAGTGTCGGAAGACCTGACGATTGAAAACTTCTCTGTTCAACTGTTGATCAAACACCCGGATACTTCTGAAGTGGGAATCGAAATCACATCTCCTAAGGGCACAAAAAGCATTCTGTTGAACATTCGAAGTTCGATAAAAACGGGTTTGGACGGAGAAGGCGGAGTGATTCTTGGAAGCAATGCCTTTTACGGCGAAAAAACAAAAGGAACCTGGACCCTGAAAGTTCTGGACAGTGTGAAGGAGAATACTGGAACTCTGGAATTATTCAAATTGAATATCATGGGCTACTAAGAGGTGAATTAATGAATAATACTATCTATCTGACTGGAATATCCGAAAAAAACGGCAATGGCGTTGCAATCTCCGTATGGATGAAAGGCTTTCTTTTCATCATGGGCTTATTGCTGATGTGCTCAAGTGTTCTTGTTCCGCAGTTTGCATGGTGTCTTGACTCGGCGCAGCAGGAGGCATTCGTTGCTTCCCTTCCTCAAGGGGAATCCTTTGATAATGGTGGATCGCCGTATGTCTGGCTGCTGACGCTCCGGGCCGAGAAAACCGACATCCGGAAAGATATGGCGCTGGAAGATGTTATTGAACGAAAAGGATTGTTTTCGGTGTACAAACAATCGCAGGCGACAGCCCCTTCCATCCGCGCGGAAAATGAATCTGCCGACAATGTTCCAACCCATCCTGTCGTCTATAATTTGAAGATGAAATCCATCGGTATCATCACCGGAAAACTCTGGCTGAAGCTGAAGGATATGCAGGATGCGCCATCTATCGCCAATATGTATAACATTCCTCTGTATTTTGCGAATAACGAGATGACAACAGCCTTCTACGACATTCCCGGAGATGTGAATATTCAGACGCTGCGAAAACAGCTCGAAGCCGACACCAGGGTTGTGCGGGTAACACTGGATATGGTGGACGTGATACAACATCTTAAATAGTAAAGCTGGATCGGTCGGTACGAATGATAATGAAAGATTTGGTACACTGACAAAGCCAAACCACGAGCAATCGTGGGACGGAAAGCTACGGGTCCCCAAGGGACAGCCGAGTTGCCAGAGAACCGGATAATTTAGCCCGCGGCCATGTGCTGCGGGCTTTTTTAATTAAAAAATAATACCGCGTACCCAGGGCGACGCCCTGGGCTATCATGGATCAGGCCGTTGGCCTTCCAGCCCTAAAGGATTCCCCCCTTTTCCAAAGGGGGAAGTATCATTTTCATATTACAAAGTTTGAATACGCAGGTCGGTATTTTTATGGATTTATTTCTCATATTGGGAAAATAATCTCATTATGGGAAATAAATCACTGAATCGTGTTCTTCATTTAAAACATCTTCTCTGCTTAATATTTATTAACTATCGGCAATGATAGAATTATATTTTAACTGCATGATCCTTCTTGAGTTGGCAAGAGTTTTGCAGATACAGACCTAAAGAATCGTTGGCAAGGTGCGTTTTGATCAATGACGCACCGTGTCGCCATCTTTATGTATCCGAATAAAACAATAACAAAAAAAATCACAGGTGGAACCCATGTGAAAGGAACAGGTTAACTGGCAGGTGGGCCACCATGCCATGAAAATGTACAAAGTTGAGTTCAAGAAGTATCGGTCGTTGTTTGTTTACGATTCACTTTCCAGCCAATAGATAGAAATATCTGAGGTAAGTGAAATAGTAACAACGGTGATCGTGTTTTCCAGTTAATTTCTTTTCATCTCATCTTTTCAATTAATGGAGGCAATTATGACAAAAGGGAAACAGCAGATTGCGATTTTATGGATGGTCGTGGTAACTCTCGGATTGATAATTGGTACAGTGCATCAGACATGGGCGGAAATTTCCACCAAATTTGTTTATGACGGCAACATCAAAACGGAAATTGGAGCAATTGCAGTTATCTGGGGGAATAACGACATCGATATCTATCATTCAGTAGCGTTGAGTGAACTGATAGGTTTCTCTAAGCGCCCGGAAGAGTACGACGGCACCATCATGTATCGCGGTGCTGGATTTCCACCACAGTCACTGAACATTAAGGATTTAATTCCGTTGTGCCAGGCAAAAGAAGTCAGTGTGTTGACATTCTACTTTCCTGATTCATCAGTAGTAGAAAAACTTTCAACTGATGTAAAGTCTGCACTCAGTGAACGATTGAAAAAGGGTAATGCATTTATTGGAACCCGTGGAAGCATCACGAAGCTTATCTCAGATTTAAATCTTCCAGAATCTGATGATATTAGTCATAGCGAAGATCGACCCGATTCTTTTGTTGAATTTGCATATCCGAAAGATGACGGTGTTAGAGAAACTTTATTCTTGACAGTGAGCCCTATCGATACAAGTGTCGAACTCAGTATAGGTCAGATATGGACGGAAATTGGAACTTGGTGCTCTGATAACGGTTTGGAGTCTGTAACGCTTCCCAAAAACTCGGCTCTGGAAGCGCCCGCAGCATGGAACCGAACTTTCAATCAAGATTTCAAAGGTATGCTTGAGTCAGGAACAGCCCATTTGAGAGTTACCGGATGGAAATTGGACACATCATCGACTGAAAGCGATTATTACCTTGTACGATTGGAACTTCAGTCTCACATATACAATTTTAAATACAATCAGTTTTATTTTTATGCAGATTTGGGTTGGTACACTTCTGAACAGGCATTGACCGCCACATTGGCGAAAACTGTCGCATCTGGGATTACATACCCAATACAGCAATAAGAAATGTTACTACCGGGGTGGATTTTTCAATTGGCGGCGATCTTGGAGCGAAAGTTGATCCCAAAAAATGGGGCATTGATGCCACCCTCAAAGCCAATTTATCTTTCAAACAATCATATACGACACCGGAAATCGCTCTGCTGGATACCACCGATAAAGCCAATAATAAGATCGGCGTATATGTAGAATATCCTTTGGCAGATTGGAGATGGGGTATGTTCTACATTAAGAACCCACCGGCCGTTTCACAAACTACTTATAATCTTATCGGCATGTTTATCGCTGAAGTACCAACCGGTAATCCATTGATTATGACGGTTACCCCCAAGGTGAATCATCGAAAAGACTGGTCAGTTCCTTGGATAGATTTAAGTTTATATACTGGCTTCAGCCTAACACACTTGGATAAAGCTTGGACAGATAACTGTAAGATAACGATTGGCGGCAAATAAAGATAAATTGTAACTCGATTGTCAAGTCTTTTGCCTCTAAAAAACATAAGTATTTGATTTAATATGATATCTAAAATATTCTTAATTTTTAATGAACTCAATAATATCAGCATGTTACTGAAAAAACTTGATCATCGAGTAATAACTTACCTGTCCTGACTATTCATCTGGCTGAGCTTCTCCAGGTATTCTAAGCACACCTGGTGAATCTCAGCCAATGGATGACCATAGCAATCCTCTGAGATAAGAATCATCATTACTACCAGAGAGAGAGTACCGGCCATCAAGAAAAGTAACTCTGCACATCCACCAGGCTGAGAAAACTTCTCCAGCATCAAACAAGATAATATGAAAATTGCTAAACCCAAATAAGCAAATTTTTTCAAAACGGGTAATATTTTTTTCAAATTATTTTATGAACTTTTTGGAAATAATCTTAAGGCAAGGGCAGTTTATATTGGCATCAGGGCAATTTAGACCGACGAGCCATTCCTTGGCACCCATTTTCCAAATATCCCGGAGGAACAATGAAATTCCCATACGGTATTTTCGACTTTAAGGAAATCGTCACGCAGAATTATTTCTACTGCGACCGGACCCATTTTATCCGCACCCTGGAAGATACAGGTAATTCTCTGCTGTTCATCCGCCCTCGGCGGTTCGGTAAAAGCCTGCTGCTGTCCATGCTGGCGCATTATTACGATGTGGCGCTGGCGGATCAGTTTGAATCTCTTTTCGGGCATCTGAAGATCGGCAAAGAGCCAACCCCCCTTCACAATAAATTTTTCATCCTCAAATGGGATTTTTCAAGCATCGACCCAACCGGTGATGCAATGAATATCCGCAGGTCTCTATTTGACCACATAAATGCTCAAATAGAGAGATTTTATCAGAAATACCAATTCGTTATTCCCAACCCAATTCGCATAGACAGGGACAACGCCATCAATTCCCTGGAATCTTTAATCACAGCAGTCATCCAGACACCCTACCCGGTGTATCTATTGATCGATGAATACGACAACTTTGCGAACGAAGTCATGATGGATATGGCAACAGGGCTGCAGATATATGAATCGCTGGTCTATGAAAAAGGGCCGCTGAAAACGCTGTTCAAGGTGGTGAAATCGCTTTCTGTAAGCAACGGTTTTGCACGAACCTTTATCACCGGGGTGTCGCCGGTGGTTCTCAGTGATATTACCAGCGGGTATAACATTGCTGAAAACATCTATCTGAATCCAATCTTCAACACCTTGTGCGGTTTTGAAGAAAGTGAAGTGCAGACAGCTCTTTCTGACATCGTTCAATCTTGCAAACTGGCTGAAAGCGAGATGATTGATACACTCGTCACGATGCGAACCTGGTACAACGGATATCAGTTTTCAGCCACTGCCAAGGAGCTGGTTTACAATCCCACTCTCGCCTTGTATTTCATGAAAGCTTTTCAGCAAACCT
>JBAXVB010000252.1:0-5616 GCA_037129415.1 Deltaproteobacteria bacterium | reverse complement strand
ATCCTCTGTCGAAATTCCTGGAACTGCATCGCTGATTGGGCGAACAATAAGATATTAGTTTCAGAATCATATTGAATAATGTTGTCGTTTTTAAAAGTTACTTCAATCCACATCGTATGATATGATAGTTTTAAATTAAGATTGTCAGTGAATAATTTTGTACCCAAATCTTTTTCAAATAAATCAAACAAGTTATCGGAGTCACCCATATAAAATTTCTGAGAAGAGTTAATTAAATTAATGCTTCTATCGTAATCTTCTAACTTGCCTTTTTGATCTTTGTATATTCCTAATTTCTTAATGCGTTTTAATGATTCAATCACCTTATGAGCAGACATGGTTATCCTTTCATTCTCACGGCCAAGGCACCGCTTTAGTCGAACACCGTGGGATACCCGTCCCCCTGATGTTGTTTAGCGGATAGCGCTCCAGCAAGTGGGCATATACCCTATCCAGTTCTTCCGTGTGCATGAGCGCCCGGGCTTTTCCTCCGAAGTCCTGTTTGATTTCTGTATTGATTTTCTTTGGATTATATCTGTTTGCGAAACAATACGATCTGACATGGGCTTCAATCGCTACCAACAGATCAACTTCGATTTCTGATGGGGTTTTGACTGGCGGCTCATTCTGGATTGCCGCAACAGTGGCGCATCCAGAAAACCTTAGTTCCCTCTGGCCCGTCAACCGGGACCCGATTGGCGTGATTTTGTAAATGTTGTCGTGTTCTCTTTCTTCACCGAACAATCCCTTTTGTGTTCCCTTGGCGGCTTTCTCTGAGGCTGCTTTTGCTATCGGTAGTTGTTCGGCATTGATCGCCTTGACGATTTTCCGGAAGAATGGATCATCAGGGGCAAAGATAAAACCTGTCTGTGATTCGTAAGGGAACCGTGGGTCAACACGGACGGCGCGGCCTATCATTTGGGAAATCCAAGGTTCTGACCTGATGTGAGTAAGGCAGGCGATATGAGATATTCCGGGTACGTCGATCCCCTCATATGCCATTGCGATGCTCACCAAAATATCAAGTCCCCTGCCCTTAAACTGCTTGATCGCATCTTGGGCGCTTGCTGAATCATGACTTGTCGCCAGTGCAAAGCGGTTGCGTTTCCGGGTAAAGAAGTCACAGGCTGCTTTTGCATGTTCCAAACTTGCTGTCACGATCAACAGCTTTGATCCTGGGAATGTGTAACAATGCTGTATCCAGTGGCTATATGCCAGTCCAAGTAGTTCCTCTGCATATTCGGTTGCCAATGCTGTGTAAAGCGCAGCCCCGGCATCATAATCCATGACTTTTCCAAGAGATTCCCGGCGATTCCGCCCTTCTTCATCCTGCCATTCACAAACCCCGTCATGCAGATGGAATTGCAATGGGATTATGGCCTTTTCCATCAGGGCATCCGTGCGGGTATATTCGATGATTTTTGTCGTGGCGGAATTCGTCATAACTGGAACCAGATTTCCATCTGCATTACTGTCATAATCAATAAAGGCTATCTGCCCGCCGTCCCCCCTCTGGATGGTCCCGGTCATGTAAATTCTGAATGCAGCCAGTTCCACCAGGGGGGCGATAGCCTTTGCCCATAGGCCGTCTTTTTCGCAATGATGCACCTCATCGCAAACTATAACGTATCTTTTCTTTTTGAAATCATTCAGGACTGTACCCGATTCATCGACTCCCAGCGCCTGGTAAGTGGTGATCGCACCTGATAGACCACGGCACGGGTCAACTTCATTTGTCGATACCCGGACGGTTGCCGTGTGTCCCAGAAGATTGCGGAAAAACGGGTCCAGAAAGTTACGTTCACCCTGATCCTGAAGGGATTTGCGAGGGCAGACCCACAGAATGGCATCCGCCAGTCCAGCATCAATCAGCTTTGAGACAAGCGGGGGAATTGCCGATTTTCCCGCGCCTGGTACAGCTTTCAGGATGATCGTATCTGTCGCATCCCCGGCGATTATCCCCCGGATAACGTCATCTGTTGTTTTCTGGTGTTTTCGCAGCACATTGATTCCTTTTCTCACCCCATCCCGGATGCCCCGGAATTTTAATCATCTTGTTGACGATCAGATATTTAAGATCGTATTCAGCGGCCCGGAGCATCCCCACCGCCCTGTCAAGTGCGTCCCATCTGTCACAATCAGCAGGTGTCACCCCAGGTTGACAGTGGATCGCTGGTCCACCGTCGAGCAGTACCAGCGAGAATCCACGATCCCTATTTGCTTTTATAAACACTGATAATTCCACCACAGAAGGACAGTCTTGCCAATCATATTTGCCCATTATCATTAGCGTCCATCGGCACACCGTGGTAAATAGTCCCGAACCATTCGAACTGACTAATACAAGCAATTGCAGCTTCAAAAATTCTTTTTGCTATGATAGATGTTTCTTTCAGGCTGCTATCAATTTCAAACGAACAGCAACTTGACTTCGAATCGTAAAACACACTGATGATAAAACCACTGACATCAGATAAACAAACATGTTTTGAGAAATTAATAAGTTCAATTATCTCAGCAGCTTTCCCATACCTGCTTGTTACGCAAACACCAAATGCTTCAAACTTACTTATCGTAACTTGTACTGATTTTTCTCCAAAATACTTCTCATGATTATCCATAAAAGTCCTCCTTTCCTAAACTTAGCCACGGTATATTATCTGCATGATTTTTTTCAACTCTTCAATAGCCCTGTCAAGCATGGCCTCAAGTGCAACTACCCTCTCTGTTTTTTCCAGTAATTTGGCCTCCAATCTTGCGATTATTTCCACTGATGATTCACTCATTCCGTGTATCCTTTCTACTCAATCACGATTTTGCCATTGCCAAAGGTCAAAACATAGTCCGCCATTGCCACACATTCCGGTTTATGGCTGATGAAAAACCCTGTATCAAACCCACCAGCTTTCATGAATGCCCGATATAACCCAATGAAATTTTGAGCATTCTCGCCATCAAGACTGCCATCTTCTTCATCGGCAAAGAACGAAGTAAACGATTTTCCTGACTTTTCTTTGCTGATTAATGTCATGGCCAGTCTCATGGCTTTGAGGCTCCACACCCGCTCGCCACCGGATAAATTATCCAGCAGCACCTCTGACCCGTCATCCCGGATCGTTAAAATATCCAGGACTTCCTTTCCGGTCTCTTCATCCTGTGTCCGTAATTTTATGGCATACTGCGGCCCGAATGTCTGTGTAAGCAGGTCGTTTGCGTACCCGCTGATAATCGGTGCAACAGAATCAATCTCAAGCGCACGAAGACCATCTTTTGAACAAGCGTTCTTCAGATAAAGCCATTCTGCGGTCTCGTCAGCGGCTTTGCCATGTTCAGCAATAAGAGCGGATATCTTGCCTTCTACATCTGCCTTGGCTGCAATCTCTTTCCCGATTACCGATATTGCCGCTTCCAACCTTGCCACGCTCGCCGTTTCCTCATCCATTCTGGCCCGGTGAGACGCCAATACTGACTGGATGTCTGACAGCCTGTTTTCCGCCAGAACATCTATTGACTGTTTGGCGTTCTTCATTTCCAGACAGATCGCCTCGATTTCAGCGCGTTTCTTTGCAATCCTTTCATCCCAAGCGGCTTTAATCCGCTTCCCGTCTGTTATGGCTTCCTCTTTTCTCTGCCGCAGGTCATCCAGTCTGGCCTCTGCCACCGCAATTTTCGATTGATCGGCGGCAATGACCCGGACGGCGGCCAGACTTGTTTTCATCCCCGCAGATTTAGCCTCTATCTCTTTTTTGATTGCCCCGGCTGCATCCAATTGGGATAGAATGTCAGTTGTTTCTTGAGTCTTTCTGTTTATGATTGCCTGTTCCGCCGCCGCGTGGGTCTCTATTTCTGTTTTGATATTCAGCAATCTGGGTTCAAGCTCGACGAGTTCGCTTTGCGCCCGCAGCGCCCCTGTGATAAACGAGCATGTCGTGCTGGAACATTCCGGGTCTTTTTTCTCCAGGTCTCGCAGTTTTTCTTTCAATCCTTTGATTTTGGCTTCCAGTATCTTGGCGCCCGGATCACTGATGATCGCAGACAACCGGTTTTTGGATGCCTCCAACTCGGCGATAACAACCTTAAGTTGATCATTCAAGGGGATTATCAGCTCATTAATGATAGTTGTTACCCTATTGACATCATCAGCGATTTCAGATTCCATTACCGTTATTTTAAAAACTGCTTTTTCGATTTGATCTTTCGACTCAAGTAACTTTTCTGATGTCCTGACATCATTCATGATGGCAATAGTTTTCTCCCGCAAAAACGATAATTCTTTTTCTGCTGTTGCAGTATCAGCGCTTTCCTCAGCTTCTAATCTCAAAACAGTCGCTTGCATGTCCTTGATTCGCAGCATGCTCGTTCTATTATCCGCCGCTTTTGCTCGCACGGATTCGATTTCTCTTTCCATGTCGATTATCTCTTGCGTTATGATTTTGATAATCTGCTTTGTTTCCTTCATACTGGCTTCTCTGTCAGCAAGTTTTCCGTCCAGAGATTCCTTTCCTTCCAATGACTTTTTTGCAGCCTGGATGTCTCGCAGGATGCCGTCTGACTTGGCCATCAGAATCATTGCGCACTGTTTCGCGGTGGTTTCGAACTCTACCAGTCGATCAAGGCGTAGGAATTCAGAGAACAGTTTTTTAAGTTCTCCGGTGGTCAAGTCTGAAATCTTCTCGGCATTCTGGGCACAAAAAACAGAAGAGAAAAAGAGTTGTGCAGATCCGAAAAGGCCAACAATGTATTTGTCGTACTCTGAAACTTTTCCGTTTACCTGCGACTGGCCATTCTTAAAAATAAAACCCTCAGTTCGTTCTGAATCTGAATCTATTTTGACTATAGTCCGGTAGGTATCCCCGGAATATTCGAAGTTAAGTTCTTTCAGTGAATCCCTCAGAAATACGTGATGTTGCAAGGCTCCGCTCCGGCTGGCGAGCTGTCTGTACGGATGAAGGCAATCCAAGACGGATGTCTTACTTTTTCCATTTTCTCCAGAAAACGCTATAAGACCAGACAGATTGGAAAAATCCAGTGTCAGGTCATTAAGCCCCAAGCCCCGCTGAATTCCGATGAACCCCTCAGCCTCAATGACGTTATCCGCATAAGGTACCTCCCGCGAGCGCCGCGGACATTACTTGTTCCGGTGTCATGGTTTCGAGAAAATCGGCTTTCGCAAGAACAGAATCAGGTACCAGCTCTGATTTCAATCGTGCCATCTCAAGAATTTTATCCCTCAAAGTTACCAGCTTAAGGATGTGCGAGCTTCTGACGTTTTCCCTGGGAACCCTTATAATTCTGACATCAACATCTGCCGCACCGTCGAATATCGCCGCGATTGCTTCCCGGTCGAGTTTTCCGGCTTCATCCTGGTTAAGGTTAACCCCAAAGTCAAGACAGATTTTCGATAAAGTTAAGCTATAAAAATTGCCTTTTCGCCCTTTTTTTGAGGAATAATTATCTTGCTGTTTAATGAGCATATGATACTTTGTTTAAACCTGATCGGAGGATAGGACAACGCTGGGAAGCGACCCGAGCACCGAGACAGGTGACTGAAATAAGGGACAGCACACATTTTATGTGCGGCCTCATTCATTACCCATACTTTTGTCCACAAAGCGA
>JBAXVB010000251.1:0-5714 GCA_037129415.1 Deltaproteobacteria bacterium | reverse complement strand
AGAAAGTGTTACCTTTTTTCAAGCAGATTTTTATGGATTCTTACTATCAGAAACACTTAACCATTCTAAAAACCGGTGGCCTCAAACCCTCAGGCGTTGAGAAAACACTACAAGAACTGAGAGCGGTCATTACTGATTGCGATTTTTATCAAGCGAAATTTGAGAATGGGAAGTTCTCGAAAAGAAGCGCAACTGGTCCGGAGAGTGATGGGTATCAAAACAGGTGCGATCTGTATCTCCGGATTTCCCCTGAGTTCACAACCACTTTGTCCCTGTCAAAGACCTCCACAAATGCGGCAATCAATTATTTTCAAGCACTCGAAAGCCGAGGATTGGCCCCCGATTCGATCATGACTCGTATCACGACGAGACTAATCAATGGCCAGTATGGCTCTTATGCTATCGCAGTTTTTGAGTCGAGTGATCCATCGCATCAACCGTCGCCGATTAGAAACGTGACTCCACAAATCACGCAGGTGGCTTTTACACCACCTACACCCCCTGAAAGTACGATTCCCTCAGCTTGGTTGTAATCGAACCATAAGCCCGTCTTCAATCTTGGAGACGGGCTTTCTTTTCACTGAAAGGGGATTGCCATGATTCCAGTCATTATTTCATCAGATTTATCGTTCGAGAAGTCCGGTATAAACCAGTCTACAATTCGTTTGATTCGTGAACATTTTACTTATGAGAACCCCGTTTATATCAAGAACGAACGTTTGGGCTTCAAGAACTTTGGTGTTCCCAGGTTCATTGAACTCCTGACCGAATCTCCGGATTCCTACCGACTGCCACGCGGTTGTGTGGGCCAGCTTTCAAAGCTCGTAGATATAACTGTCATGAATAAAACCATACAGAACCCTGTCGAATATCCACCATCAACATTGACTCTCAGGGATTATCAACAGACAGCTTTAAACGCTATGCTTGCAAGTAATCAGGGCCTTTTGGTCGCCCCGTGTGGCACTGGGAAAACTGAGATCGGTTGCGGGCTGATACACAAGCACAGTCAAAAATCTCTGATTCTTGTCCATACAAAAGACTTAGCAAGTCAATGGCAGGAAAGAGTTAAGACTCGCTTGAATATTGAATCGGGTATCATTGGGGCTGGCAAGTGGGACGATTCAAAAGCCGTGACTATCGCAACCGTTCAATCACTGCAAAATGTCTTAGATACAGCATTTCTGAACCAATTTGGTATGGTAATTCTCGATGAAGCACATCATAGCCCAGCACGAACATTCAGTGATATTGTGAACCAGTTCCCTGCCAGGCACAGGTATGGGTTATCTGCAACACCGAATCGCGCGGATAAGTTGGAATTTCTGATGTATGCCACCTTCGGGCGGGTACTTCACTAAATCAAAGATTCGGATATGGATGCTGGCCAGACGGTGACACCTTCTGTTATGGTTTTGGAGACCGGCGCCTATTTCCCACAAATTGACAGCTACGACCAGATGCTGAGTGGGTTATTTCAGGATGAATCACGAAACAATCTGATAATAGAAACACTGTCTCAAGAGGCCATGGATGGGCATTCCTGCCTCGTACTATCACAGCGTATATCCCACCATGCGCTCCTTTTTAAAATGCTCTCAACGAGCTTCCCGGACATTAAAGCTGCAATCATCACAGGAAAAGAATCATCGACTTTCCGGCAGGAAGCACTAAGTCGTATGCGCTCCGGGGAATTGTCGGTTTTGTTTTCCTGCAAATTAGCAGACGAGGGGCTTGACATTCCAAGATTAGATCGGCTCTTTTTATGCGCCCCTATCCGGTCAACATCCAGACTGATACAGCAGATTGGGAGAATAAAAAGACCCTTCTCTGGTAAGCAGGATGCTGTTGTCTATGATTTTTTAGACGATTGTATCAGCCTCGCAAAGTCCCAATATTACACCAGATCAACAGTCTATAAATCACAAAATATTCCAATTGAAAAGGTTAGTTATGGAAGAAATCGACACCCCAGAAAAGCAGCTTGACGACCTTAAAATGACATATCGAATGTTCGGGGGGAAGTCACCGCTGAACTGTTTTTTAATCACCAAACCAAACCACCTCGCACTGTTTTTGCAGCAACATTGGACGAGTTTCTACAAAATACAGTAGCTTTCAACTTACAAGAGTTCACTTGTTATTTTGGACTTCAAGACAGGCGAGCAGATCTGAACCACCCTGGGACAAACGCTGATATAGTCACTGTGAACTGGCTTTACATGGACTTTGACTCAGTGAAACCCTCGAAAGAGCTTTGTTCCTCTGATGAAGAGAAGGCGCTGGCACTCGAAGCAGCAAAGAAAATCACAAGCGACTGTGTAGCTGGGGGATATGCTGAACCTCTTCTAATGGACAGTGGAAATGGTTATTGGCTGTTTTTCAGGATACCGGGCATCGTCATCAATGACGATAACCGAGCAGAGATTGCAGCCAGATTGAAAGCATGGGGTCAGAAAATAGCTGGAATATATAAAGACCAGTTTCCAGGCGTGGATATTGACTCAGGAATATATGACCTTCGGAGAATTACCAAGATTCCTGGTACTAAAATCTACAACAAAAATGAGGCTGACAACCGACCCAGACGATTATCCAGCCTCATTTCCACACATGAACCAATACCAGACTTGAAACTTTATGACTCTTTTATGGCGCTCGAAATCCCAATTGAAGAGCCACAAAAACCGCAAGAGAGTAACCAGCACACCAATCCTGACAAACTTCATCCCGAAAGAATTACACAAGGCTGTTATACCATTAAATTCATTCAAGATAAAGCACTTTCAGGCGTATCACTACCACATAATATACGTCTGGCGCTCTCAACTGTAGCAAACGGTCTTGACGACTTGAACAATGACTTGACCTTTATCAGGCCCATTCTATCTGGATGCCCGGACTACGATGAACAAAAGACAAAATATTACCTCACACAGAATGTTGGAAAGAGCGCACCGTATTCCTGTGAAAAGTTTAAAGAAATAGCGCAGGAACACTTCACAGATTTTGACCCTGGGCGGTGTTGTTGTGCATTACCACCTCACGGGAAGGCTAAACCATCACCGATTCGCTATGCGTATCCTTCAATGGCGGATATGGCCGCAGCTTTCAACTTAATCCAGTGGAACCGTGATGATTCATTCCAGAGATACCTTCAACAAAAAGAATTTGCAGGGGATTGGTTCAAGTTTTTCGATAGCAAAGAGACTGAGGAATTTCTAAGATCGCACAAAGCAGATCAGGGGCTTCGTGTTGATACAATCAAGAGCCTCGTCAAAGACAGTAGCGAAACTGACGAGCGATCTACCACCGATATCCTGATTGCAATAGCAAGCGAACAGGCGACCTATTTTAAAGATTCGGACGGCAATCTATACGCTGAAATGGCTGTTGAAAGCCATACTGAGACCCATTTTATCAAGGGTAAAGGGTTTGAAACATGGCTTCGCCGGGAGTTTTATAAAGCGTTCAAAAAAGGTTGCTCGCCACAGCCAATGGCCGAAGCTATTTTGACCATTGAAGCAAAATATTCGTGGGATTGTGAGACTTATCCAGTGTTTGTGCGGATTGGCGGAGATTCAAAGAGCACCATCATTGACCTTTGCAACCCGGATTATGAAGTTGTCGAGATCACAGCAACCGGATATCGAGTCGTCAAGAAATCCCCGGTTAAATTCCGGCGCTCATCAGGGATGATGCCATTGCCTTATCCGGTTAGCGGGGGATCACTGGCCACCTTAAAGGAATTTCTGAACCTAAAGAACCAGGAAGATTGGAAACTCATAGCAGCGTTCGTCGTTGCCTGCGCCCGTCCGACAGGGCCGTATCCAGTTCTTTGTCTCACAGGCGAGCAGGGATCGGCGAAATCAACAGCGTGTCGATTGATTCGTGAGATCATTGACCCGTCATCAACGCCTTTGAGGCAGATACCCAGGGAGGGGAGGGATTTAATGATATCGGCGGTCAACTCGTGGGTATTGGCGTTCGATAACATGAGTCAGATACCGCCGTGGCTTTCTGACCTGATGTGTCGTTTGGCTACGGGAGGCGGCATGGCGATAAGGACCATGTATGCCGATATGGATGAAACGCTTTTCCAAGCCAGCAGGCCGATTATCCTGAACGGAATAAACAGCGTAACAGCAGAGCCGGATTTAGCAGATCGAAGCATCCCTGTATCACTTGCCAGCATCAGTGAGATTGACAGGAAAACCGAAGCCGATGTGATTGACCGCTTTAATAAGGTACGTCCTCAAATATTCGGAGCATTATGCCAAGCTGTCAGCGTAGCACTGAAGAACATCCCCACCACCAAACTTGAGAGATTGCCTCGTATGGCGGATTTTGCATTGTGGGCCACAGCAGCAGAACCAGCATATTGCGCTTCAGGGGAGTTTATGCTGGCATATTCCGGGAATAGGCAGGCAGCGATAGATGAATCCCTTGCTTCGTCGTCTGTCATGGACGCAATTCTTCAAATGACAGGCGAGCAAAGCTTCAAAGAGTGGGAGGGTACATCAACAGAACTGCTCCAAATCCTAAATGAAAAAGTGGGAGATAAAACATCCCGTTCAAAATCTTGGCCGAAGGAGCCCAGTCATCTGATCCGGAAATTGAATAAAGCTGAACCGCAGCTCCGCAGTCGGGGGGTAACAATTGAGCATAATCGAAAATGGAACAAGCGCACAATCAAACTTATTAAAGCTTGTGAAGTTGCCGTCATTGCCGTCATGGTCGATGAAAAAGTACCACAACATGTTGGAAATACGAATAATTCAACCATGACGGCAATAAATAATTTCCCGTCATGTTCTGCAAAGTTGCCGTCATGCGATCAAGTTGCCGTCATGGTTCCGGCTGAATACCATGACGGCAATGACGGCAACAGCACCAACCATGACGGGAAGAATATAACTGCAAGTGGTTTCCCGTCATGGTCTAATACTGTTAAAAATCAGGCTGTTAAGGTAAATCATGACGGCAATGACGGCAATGACGGCATATTTACAACCTTTAATGATGCTGAAATTATTCCGATAAACTCAACAGAGCCACCAAAACCCAAAATGAGGATCGTGGTATGAAAACCATCGAATTTTATAATTCAATACGGCGCTCCGGTATATTCACGGAGCTTGAAAACGGTCAACTTGTTTTGGCCGGGGATGAGATATCACCCGGCCAGCTCCAGGAAATCCGGGACCGGAAACCCGAACTTATTGACTTCATGACCCGGATAAAGACCTGCACATACATCAGGGATAAAGAGAAGCTCTTTCAAATTGAGCCGTTTATCAAGGACAATAATATCCGGCGCATCTTCATTGATACTGAAACCACTGGTCTTGACCCCTTCGATAGTGACTTGTGCATCGTCCAGATCAACACCGGGATGAACTTTTATATCATTGATGTTGGAACCATCGGCATTGGTTCACATCTGGAGTTCTTTTATTCCGGTATCAGGAGCATTCTGGAAGATGAGACCATTTTGAAAGTGGGTCATAATCTGAAATTCGACCTGAAGTTTTTGGCCATCCACCTGTTCGGGGAATCATTTGACCCAAAAAACTTGTTTGATACATACCTGGCGGAGCAACTCATTACAGCCGGTGTGTCAGAGAAAGGTGACAATCGGTTAGATTCTGTTGTCATGAAATACACAGGGGAAGCACTACCGAAGGATCAACAGAAGTCTTTTGTAGCTGGCG
>JBAXVB010000250.1:0-5746 GCA_037129415.1 Deltaproteobacteria bacterium | reverse complement strand
AGAAATATTTGAAGTAGCAAAAATGGTGTATACCAGAACTATCGAAATGTTGGACATACACCTGAGTGGAAATACAAGCAAACCATCCTCGGTCCGCTGTGGTATCTGATTCAACCTTCTTAAAATATTGTCCGGAAATTGGGGTCCACTATATAGTTGGAATGGGGGGGCATATGCTCACACAGACATTAAATATCAATGAGGTCAGGGCTCAGCTTTCACAGTTGGTAGAAGAGGTTGCAACAGGTTCAGAGGTTATTATCGCGAAGGGTGGCAAGCCAATAGCGCGGCTTTCGAGAATTGAAGGTGGCAAATCGAATATCCGGTTTGGCATACTCAAGGGCAAGGTCAAGGTGGCAGATGATTTTGACGCGCCGCTGCCCGATGATATTCTCTCTGAATTCGAGGGATGAAAATGCAGCTTCTGATTGATACGCATATTTTTATTTGGTCGGTTATGGACAGCGAAAAGCTTGGAAGTAAAGCCCGGCGGGTCATACTTGATGCCACCAAAGTTTTTGTTTCAGCAGTCTCGGTTTGGGAGATTGCAATCAAGGCAAAAATAGGCAAATTGGAGGGCGACCCGAATGAATTCGCGGATGCAATAGCAAAAAGTGGCTTCAGAGAGCTTCCCATCTCAGCACATCATGCGGCAAGGGTGCATGAATTACCTCTCTATCACCGTGACCCGTTCGACAGAATGCTAATAGCCCAGGCGCTTTCCGAATCTCTTCGATTTCTGACTGCAGACGGGATGCTCAGCCAGTACTCCGAACTGGTGATTGCGGCATAACTCCCAGCACATCATTGCCCGCGATGCAATTTAAACGCCTTCGATCTTGACCTACTGAAGTCCAGTCCATTGCCATCATGGTAATGGCCCACTTGAAAGCATTCTTTCACACCCACGCAATGAAAACGTCAGAAACTTTTCGATCCGATCTACCGTCATCCACGCCACCCTGCCGGCAGAAAAAGCAGCAATAACACTTCCCCCCATCTTCTTAGGAGATGTATCATGCAAATAATCGTTGAAGTGCCAGGTAAATTGCCTGATGCAGTCCATTGTACACCACAACAATTTGAGCAGGAAGCCAGCAACCCGTCACCTGTCACTCATTGACCGTCACCCGTCTGTAAAATATTGTCCGGAAATTGGGGTCCACTATACAATGCAACCGCGAGCTCATTTTAACCCCAAACAAACTTGGAAGAGGGTCTGATCCGCTCATTGGATTATTATCGTTGTCATTTGGTGAACTACCTATGAGCATGAACCGACCTATTGAAGTGCCACAGACCGACCCCAAGGCAAGCTATTTGGCCCATCAGACTGACACATCGGCCACCAGGCGGAAAGGGGCAACTATACGGCGCTGCGTGATGTGCTGATGCAGAATGCCCGAACCCTCTGGAACAAGACCAAAGACCTGGCAACGGGAAAGCCCATCATTCAGGGCGACACAATGGAAGAAGTGTGGGTGCTCAAGGATGTGAGTGTTGACCGGGGAACAGCTTCAAAGGATATGCTGAATGATAACAAATGCTGACGCTGGTATCGCAGGGCGCCACGGCATTCGGACAGGATAAATATCCCGCAGATTTATCGCAGCTCCTTAACCGCCTGTCCCAGATACCTTGAGATATCTGGGTGCGTATGCCGCTGGGGGGATGGAGTTTATGGAAAGCACAGATTATGCCCGTTAACAGTATACCATCCACCAGTACCTGGACATATTTTTCAAAATGGTCTGTTTTATTCTTGACGGCAATGTATTTATAAATTAAACGTTCATCATTAAACAGGTATTTTGATGAAACGGTAATGCATTCCCAGCAAAGCCACAAAATCGCGTTTGAATGCGATTTATTGCCTGTAATATCATATAGATGTCGCAAAAATGGATATGTAATCCAAGGGGCGGAGCTATGTTCCCATCATTTGCTTCGGTATTCTGACGGATATTGATATCCACATCCCAAACGTTATCCTCTTAAACTCGATTCGTTACTGTCTTGACACAGGGGTCCACTTCAGTGAGAGACTATATGATACTGAAATCACATGGAAATAAAAAGCCATAACTTATAGACCTATGCGAAACTGCTTTGCGCACAACCAATTCCGATGAATTCTGAATGACACAAAAATCTTCTGCTCATACTATAGAACCACTGCTCATCATCGAACCCGGCCGCAGCGAGAAAAACTACTGGACCGATCTCTGGCGATACCGGGAGCTTTTCTTGATCCTGGCTTGGCGCGATATTTCCGTCCGCTACAAGCAAACCATCATCGGAATTCTCTGGGCAATTATCAGGCCTTTTCTGACGATGGTCGTCTTCACCGTCATTTTTGGCCGGATCGCCAAACTCCCCAGCGATGGAAGCACCTCTTACGCCCTTTTGGTCTTTGCCGCCATGCTCCCTTGGTCCCTTTTCTCAAACGCCCTTTCCGAATCGTCCAACAGCCTGATCAGCAACGCCAATCTGATCGGCAAAGTTTACTTCCCCAGATTGATCATTCCCGCGGCGACCCTGGTAACCGCTTTCATCGATTTCCTCATCAGTTTCATTATCCTGATCGGAATGATGCTCTATTATCAATTCGCCCCAAGCTGGCCAATTCTTTTCCTGCCGGCCTTCATCCTTCTGGCCTTACTGGCCAGTCTGGGCCCCGGCCTCTGGATTACCGCACTCAACGTGAAATACCGGGATTTTCGTTATATCATCCCGTTTGTGGTGCAATTCGGTCTTTATGTTTCACCTGTGGGATTCAGCAGCAATATCGTACCGGAGCAATGGCGACTGCTTTACAACCTCAATCCCATGGTAGGTGTCATCGACGGCTTCCGATGGTGCATCCTCGGCGGAGACAGCCCCATTTACATGCCTGGCTTCCTGCTCAGCCTGGCCATCATTGCCTTCTTCTTGTGGCTTGGGGTATCCCGTTTCCGGAAAATGGAAAAAACCTTTGCAGATCTGATCTAAAAACCGTAAAAAGTAAAAGGTGGTGAGAGTGCTATGAATAAAACAGCTCCGAACTTTTCATTTCACATTGATGCCGGGCCGCCGGGCTCTCACTGTGTGCCGGTGTCTGTACTCATCCAGGTCATTGAAAACGCTCAAAATGCGGTTCAAGATATGGCGTGTACCAGCCTCGGCACATGCACCCCACGGATTCAAATATTCGCTGGTGTTTGTGATGGACGGAAAACGTGTGGTCGGGTATGACAATGAACGGGGCAAGGACGATCATCGCCATTTTTTGGATCAGGAACACCCATACACATTTAAAGATGTAGAAACCCTTTTCAGAGACTTTCAGGCAGATATGACTGCCGCGAAGAAAGGGCGGCCATGAAAGTAAAATTTAAGACCATTGGTATAAGAAGTTCGGAAGATGCCTTGAAGGATGCTGCTGAAGCCATGCAGTCCATTGTTCAGGGACGAAAGACACGGCATGTTTCGGCTTGTTACTTTGCCAGCATGAAGGCATTTCATAACGTACTGACACCTAAGATGTATGAGCTTTTGAAAGTGATTCGAAAAAGCAGGCCGGCTTCGGTAAAGGAGCTGGCGGCAATCCTGGGCCGGGATGGTTCCAGCGTTCAGGCAGATGTGGATGCGCTTGTGAATATGGGTATTATCGAATTGGAAAATCACGGCGAACAAAGGTCACCAAGAGTCCATGCTGTTGAGGCCGGAGGGGAAATCATTAATCAGTGGAAAATATCCTGATCGATACCGATATCGTCATCGAATACCTGAGAAACAGAGATAAATCCTTAACAGCTCTGATAAACCGTTTTCTGTAAACAAACCATTTGCGCAACACAACGTCCCCAACGATTGCTCACAAATTTGAAAATTTAGTCCAATGGAGAATGAGAACATGATCACGGCAGGTGTCATGGATGTCAAAACCAATTTGAGCCGTTATCTGGTTATATCAAGGCAGGGGAAGACGTTCTGATAACCGAGCGGGGCAAACCAATCGCAAGGATCATTTCTGAGGGGGAAGGTCTTCAATCTGTCCGTATCGCATTGGCCCCCTTGATTCAGAGAGGATCAATTACAATGGCAGGAAGGTGCCCAGATCCGGACAGTCTTAAGCCTGTAAAGGTTCCGGGAAAGCTGATATCCGAAATCGTTATTGAAGATCGGCGATGATTCTTTATCTGGATACCAGCGATTTGGTGAAACGCTACTTTGCCGAACCCTATTCGGATGAGATTCTTCTGTTATGGCGGCAAGCTACCCGGATTATCACCTCAGCGGTAGCATATGCCGAAACGATGGCCGCATTTCATCGAAAGAAAAGAGAGGTGTCACTCGATGAGGCAGTAATTCGATCTGTTGTAAATGGTTTTCATAAAGACTGGGCAGGCTTTATCCGTGTGGAAGTCACTGCGGCTGAGTGATCTCTGGCGCTATCGCGACCTGACCATGCTTTTTGTCTGGCGCGATTTTGTCGCCCAGTACAAGCAAAGCATCCTCGGTTCGCTGTGGTATCTGATTCAGCCTTCTTAAAATATTGTCCGGAAATTGGGGTCCACTATACTTTCCCCCATCTTCTTAGGAGATGTATCATGCAAATAATCGTTGAAGTGCCAGGTAAATTGCCTGACGCAATCCATTGTACACCACAACAATTTGAGAGGGAAGCCAAAATGGCGATGGCTGTCAAACTGTATGAAATGAAGCGATTATCCTCTGGCATGGCCGCTTCGCTTGTCGGGATGAACCGAGTTCAATTTCTTGGAGAGTTGCATCGTTATGGAGTTGCCGTTATAGATATGGATGATGCGGAGCTTGCAGAGGATATAGCGAATGCCTGACTCAACCAAGGTTGTCGTCATCGATACTACGCCGCTCATTGCCCTGACAACAGCTATCGGAAATCTCGATGTGCTTCGCAGCCTATACACACGGGTTGTGGTACCATATGAGGTGGCAGAAGAAATCAGGGCGGGAGGAAGAGATGCTTTTGGTCTGGATGTTTTTGAACAGGCATCGTGGTTGGAAATCAGACCCAACCCTATTATCTTGCAGCCCTATCTACGGAATTCGCTCGATCGTGGTGAGGCATCGGTAATCCAAACTGCACTCCAAGAAAGTTTACATCTGGTTTGCATCGACGAAATGGTGGGAAGGAGAATTGCACGCTTATCTGGCCTCAACCTCACAGGTTCAATAGGCATCCTGCTGAAGGCAAGGTCCATGGGATATCCTCTTTCAATTCCCGAAGCATTGGATCGAATGCGTGCCCGCGGGATCTGGTTAAGCCAAAGCGTTATACGTTTTGCGTTAGAGCATTGTCGATAAAATATTTTTCTTTTAACCATTCACTATTCACCCTTCACAGCCCCTATGCCCGACATCATCATCAAGGCCGAAGCCCTCGGCAAAAAATACACCATCGGCCACCAGGGGGAAACCTTCTTACAGGGCGACACTCTCTTTTCTGCCCTCCCCTCCGGCCCTTCGGGTTTATCTTGACACATACGTCGATCAGGGTGATAAACGGAGAAGTTGATAATTATCAACATCAAGTGAGCAAGACAGACAAAGAATATCAACAATGAAACAATGTTAACCAGAAACTTCAAATATTGAGAACATTCCTCCAGACGTTTTTCTGACGGGAGATGAACCGATGCAGATTGCTGAAATCTTAGAAAAGACCGGGCAAACGGAAACAATGGTTCTCCGTGAACATGCCATATTGACCATCCTCACGAAG